>JAJYAR010000261.1 GCA_021779435.1 bacterium | reverse complement strand
CTTCGGGCAGATGTGCCTGCGTCCCGGCATGGTGAAAAACACCTACGGCACGGGCTGCTTCATGCTGATGCAGACGGGCGAGCGGCCGGTGGCGTCGATCGGTTCGTCGACGGCGAGAATCACGTCGCTCTTCTGCAGTCCGGCCTTCGCGAGCGCCGATCCCGCGGTCACCTCGACCACCAGAACGCCGGTGACTCCGGGAAGCCCGTACGCGGACATCTCGCCCTCGTCCGCGATGTTGCGGACTTTTGCATCAAGCCAGGGGACCACGGACGCATTCCGCACGGTCGTCGCATTCGCCGCCGGAGCGGCGGGAACCTGGGCGGGCAGGAGCGGAGTCCGGGCAATCTTCTTCAGCGAGGCCTTGCGGACGCCGAAGCCGTCCATTGGAAAATTCACGAACCCAAGCGCGAGCGCGGGCGATCCTTCCCTTACGCGGTAGTCACCCGCCGCCGGGTCGAAAAAACGTGCGTCACCGACAAGCGAGTGCTCGTCGCGGCCGCTCTGTTTATGGAGCCGGGTCGCCGGCGACACCGACGCGCCGTCGGCATGCATGAGGTTGTGGTCCATCTCCAGCCCCCACGGCGGAGGCGGCATGCGCGCCGGGCGGTAGTCGCGCCAGACGATGTTGCGCCGGAAGACGTCACCGCTGTTGTCGAACCACACGTGCGGGTGAAAGCCATTCCCGACGAGGATGTTGTTCTCAACGATGCGTCCATAGCCCTCGCGATTCTTGATGCCGCCGCGGAGGCAAAGATTGTTCGTGATGAGATAATTGGAGGAACCGTCGTCCATGTCGATGTCCCAGCCGTGGTCACAACGCCAGCGGTTGTTCCTCAGGATCACCGTTTTCACCGCATCGAGCTTCGGAAGCTCCGGGACCTGACGGACCCAGTCGTTCACCTCCTTGATGCTGGCGCGCCAGAAGCGGTCACGTCCCCACGAATTGAACGACCCGTGGTCGCCGGTCTCCTTCACCGTGTCGAAGATGTCGCAGTACTCGATGATGTGCCCGCCCCAGCTGCCGTCGCCGATGTTGATGCCGGCACGAGGCATGTCGTAGATCGAGCAGTTGCGGACGGTAATCGACTGGGCCAGCTGGATCTCCACGCCGGCGGTCTGTTTCTCGACGCGTCCGGTGAGGTGAATGAGGCAGTCGTCGACGATGCACTCCGCTGGATAGTTGCCGGTTTTCGGGCCCGGCGTCCGGTCGAGCGCCTCCAGCTCGTTGTTCTGCTCGTAATGGAAAAGGGGACTGCGGGTCGCCCGGGGATCTCCCACGAAGCAAACGCCACTCGCGCCCGCCTTCACGATCTGGCAGCCGCGGATCGCGATCCGGCGGTTGTAGCAGTTCACGAAGATGGCATTCCCGCCGACCTGGTCGAGGAGGCTGTCCTCGATCGCACAATCCTCCGCGCCCTCGAGGAAGAGAGCGCCGCCGCGGTAAATCGCCCAGTCGGAGCGCATCAGCGGCTCCCTCGTGTCCATCACCGTCCGGGCCGCGTGTCGGAATGTCAGGCCACGAAGCGTGATGAACCGGACCGGCGCGGACTCGGTGCCGCGGAACTCAACCAGATTGCGGAGGCGGGTGGCCTCGATTGTCGCCGTGCGCAGGTCGAGCCCGGCAGGAGGAAGGAAATACAGCGTGTGGGTCTTCGCGTCTAGAAACCACTCCCCGGGCGCATCGAGTTCCTCGAGGACATTTTCGACGAACCGGATCGTCTTGTGCACGGCGCCACCGCGGTTGTTCTGCCAGCCGCCCTCGAGCGTCACCCCGCCCTGCTCGTCCTTGCCCGTGATGCGCCACGTGAAATCGCCCCAGAGCGAAGGATGCATCGCATGGAGGTAGCCGCCGGTTGGATCCGCCCACCTCGACGCGCGCTCCTTCGAGACGGCGTCCGCCGCGAACCCATCGAAGTACTGCGCCTTGGGATCGAAGTTCGGATAGCGCGCGAGAACCTGACGCTCGCCGTTGACGAAGATCTCCTCGGTCGCGAGATCGGCCGGAACTCCGGCCTTGAGTATGCCGTCCCGGAAGGGTTCCCAGGCCAGGCCCTCCAGCCGCACGCCGCCGCTGATCACCGGCTGCTCGCCCGGATAGGCCTGATAGCTCACCGGCTTCGCCGGCGAGCCTGAATCCCGGGCCGTGAAGACGAGGGTCCTTGCAAGATAGTACGTCCCCCCCCGCAGGATGACATCGCCTGGTGCCTTCCGCACCGCCTCCTGCGCGCGCTCCAGCGTGGCAAACGGCTTCTCCAGAGTGCCGGCGTTCGCATCGCTGCCCGAGGTGGAAACATAGTATGGCTGCGCGAGGGCTCCCGCCGCGGTGAGCACGAAGCCGAGAAGCAGACCAACCGCTGTTACATTTCGCATGGTGCGGGAAATGCCGGCGTGCGTTCTCAGGAGGTGACGCCCGTGATCTCAAGGACCCACGCATGCTCGCCGGGCCTGGCCGCGGGAAGCGTGACCTCGAGCCCCTCCTCCGACTGCGTGAACGAAACGGGCGCCGCGGCGCCGAGCATCCGCACGGCGGTGACGGCTCCGGTCCTGCCCTGGGCGAGCGAGCGAATCTTCAGCGTCGCGCCGCCCGGCTTCAGCATGATCGCGTACAACTTCGCGCCCTTTGTCGTGAAGCGCACGTCGCCCTCCGCGAACTTTGTCCAGGGACGCGTCCCGTAGATCGCCTCGCCGTTCTGACTGAGCCAGCGGCCGACGGAGCGAAGGATTGCCTGCTGCTCGTCCGGGATCACCCCATCCGACCTCGGCGAGATGTTCAGCATCATCGTTCCATTCTTCGAAACCGCGTCGCAGAGCTCGTGGACGATCGACGTCGCCGTCCGATACTTGATGCCGTCGACATAACTCCAGGACCGGTCGGAAATGATGTCGTCGACCATCCAGACGTTCTTCGTGATTTCCTTTGGCATGCGGCCGGCCTTCTCGTGGCTGGAGATGCCGGTGCCCACGGGGAACGTGTCGCCCTTCTGCGAGAATGCCACCTGCCGCCCCCACTCCTTCGCCCGATTGAAATAGTATGAGGCAAACTGCAGCTTGACCGGGTTCTGCGCACCGGTGCCGTCCCAGTCGAACCAGAGAAAATCGGGCTGGTACTTGTCGATCAATTCGATGGTCCGGGCCAGCCAGTCGTTGCAGAACTCCTGCGTCGGAAGCATCGGCGCCGAGTCCGGCAACGGACCGTAGAAGTCGGCATACGCCGGATCGTAAAGGTCGGTCTTCAGGCCCCTGGCCGGGACCATGAAGTCGTATCCGAACATCCTGTGATTCGAGATTCCGAACTGCATGCCCTCCGCGCGAACGGAGGTGGCGAGCTCGCCGATGACATCACGCTTCGGGCCCATCTGCTTCGCATTCCACCTGGTCAGCCTGGAATCCCACATTGCGAACCGGTCGTGGTGCTCGCCCGCCGGCACGACAAACCGCGCGCCAGCCTCCCGAAACAAGGCGGCCCATCCCGCCGGGTCGAACTTCTCCGCCTTGAACAGCGAAATGAAGTCCTTGTACCCGAATTTGTCCTGCGGTCCGAAGTTGGCCCTGTGCCACTCGATGATCCCGCCGTTCGAGTACATGTGCCGCGCGTACCATTCGTTGTGGTGAGCGGGGACTGTGTACACACCCCAGTGGATGAAGATGCCGAACTTGCCATCCTGCAGCCAGGCGGGGACCTGGAAGTTCTCCTCGACCGACCGCCAGTCCAGCCGCGTGGGACCGGCGGGGATCCGGATCCCGGGCGCAAAGGCGTACTCGGGCCGCCGGGCGCGTGGCGCCGGAGCGGCATTCAGGATTTCGTTTGTCGGCGCGGCCGCCTTTTCGGCCGCGATGGCGCAAGGCGCGGCGAGCAGAACGGCAAGGAGGACGGGCAAGGTACGCAGGGACATGAGATGCATGAGAGGGATGGTTGGAGCCATGCCGCGATTGGTTCGCGCGGGACGCCGCGTCACGGCTCGACCAGCGATGGCGGAAGCTGGTTCGCCAGCGGGCCGAGGCAGCCGGCCAGCGGGTTCGGCTGCAGGCGCTTCAGGCCGGCCACCACGGCCGCCGCGTTGTACCGCGCGCCTTCCGGACTGGCATGCGTCCGGGCGTCACCAAACAGTGGATTCACCTTGTCCGGCCCCAGGCGCTCGAAGCCGCGCGAGATGATCTCGTTCGCGTCGATGAAAAGCGCTCCGGTGGCCGCCGCCGCGTTGCGCGTCCACGTGTTGAACGTCGCCTGGTCTCGCTCGCGGACAATGCGGCCGTCCTTCCAGTCCTTGTGCGGCACCTTGGAAAGGAGAATCACCGTCGCGCCCTTCGCCCTGGCGTCGGTGGCGTATTTCCGCATGTACCAGCCGAAGGTGTGAATGACCTCCATGGTCTTCAGGTCGGACTTGATCGCCTCCGCCGTCTCCTCGCCCTCCCCACGGATCGACGGGCGGCCTTTCGCCTTCGGGTCCCGATAGTCGCCGTCGTCGTTGTGTCCAAACTGCACGAGCACGAAATCTCCGGGCTTCAGCTCGGCGAGGAGCCTGTCCCAGCGTCCGTCGGTGATGAAGGTCCGCGTCGAGCGGCCTCCGATCGCACGGTTGACGACGTTGATCCTCTCGGGATCGAAGAACGCGCCGATCTCCGAGCCCCAGCCTCGCAGCGGGGCGTCGCTCCGGGCCGTCGAGTCGCCCACCACAAACAGTGTCGGCAGGTCCGGATGCGTCGCGCTGTCCGGTCGCTGGCGGGAATCGT
>JAJYAR010000260.1 GCA_021779435.1 bacterium | reverse complement strand
CCCTTCAGCACTTTGCGTTGTAATGCGGCGGGAAATCCGCCCGCGGGCAGGCCCAAATCGCCGCGAAACAACTGCACCACGGATTCCGGAAACGCGATCTCGTTTGCAGGATCCTCGACCGCCGCGCGGTCCAGCCCGCTCGTGACCATCATGATCGCCAGGTCGCCGACGACCTTGGAGGTCGGCGTGACCTTGATGATGTCGCCGAACATCGTATTGACCTCGGCGTAGGCCTGGGCCACCTCGTGCCAGCGATGGTCTTCGATTCCGAGCGACCGCGCCTGTTCGCGCAGATTGGTGTATTGGCCGCCGGGCATTCCATGCACGTAGACCTCGGAGGTCCCGGCGCGGATGTCGCTTTCGAACGCGGCATAACCGCGGCGCACCTGCTCCCAATAGCCGGATATCAGACGCAGATTGGCCGGATCGATGCCCGAATCACGCGGCCCGAATCGCAGGGCTTCGACGATCGAGCCCAGGTTCGGCTGCGACGTCAGTCCCGACAGCGCATCGACGGCCCCGTCGACCGCGTCGGCGCCCGCGTCGATCGCCGCGAGAACGCTCGCGCCCGCGATGCCGCTGGTGTCATGGGTGTGGAAATGGATCGGCAGCCCCACTTCTTCCTTCAGCGCCCTGACCAGCGTCGCGGCGGCGCGCGGCTGGCACAGACCCGCCATGTCCTTGATGCCGAGCACGTGCGCGCCCATCGCCTTCAATTCCAGGGCAAGCCCGATGTAGTAGCGCAGGCCGTATTTCTGCTGCCGCGGATCCGACAAGTTGCCGGTGTAGCAGATCGCCGCCTCGCACAAGCGTCCGGTGCGCCTGACCGCCTCGATGGCGACGCGCATGTTTTCCGTCCAGTTGAGGCAGTCGAACACGCGAAACACGTCGATGCCGGCCGCCGCGGCCCGGTCGACGAAGTAGCGCACGACGTTGTCCGGATAGTTGGTGTAACCGACGGCATTCGCGGAACGCAGCAGCATCTGCAGCAGCACGTTCGGCATGCGCTCGCGCAGTTCCTCGAGCCGCGACCAGGGATCCTCGCGCAGGAAGCGCATGGCCACGTCGAACGTCGCGCCGCCCCAGCACTCCACTGAGAAAAGCTGCGGCAGCAATCCCGCGTAGTACGGCGCGATCGCCGTCATGTCCTGCGTGCGCACGCGCGTCGCCAGCAGTGATTGATGCGCGTCCCGCATGCAGGTGTCGGTCAGCAGCACGCGCTTCTCGTCCCGCATCCACTCGGCGAATTTCTCCGCGCCGAGCCGTTCCAGCAGCTGTTTGGTGCCGGGCGGCGGCGGCGGCGGATTGACGCGGGGCAGTCGCGGAAAGACCGCCAGTTTCGGCGCGGCGCGGCCGCTAACCTCCGGGTTGCCGTTGACGATGACGTCGCCGATGAAGCTCAGCAGGCGCGTGGCCCGGTCGCGCTTGCGCGGGATGCGGAACAGTTCCGGGGTTTCGTCGATGAATTTCGTCGTGTAGTCGGCGTTCGCGAAGCGCGGATGCGTGATCAATTGGTCGAGAAAGCGCAGGTTCGTCACGACGCCGCGGATGCGGAACTCCCACAGCGCGCGATGCATCCGCGCGATGGTCTCCTCCGGAGTCGGCGACCAGGCGGTCACCTTGACCAGCAGGGAGTCGTAGGAACGGGTGATGATCGCTCCGGCGTAGGCGGTGCCCGCGTCGAGGCGTATGCCGAAGCCGGCCGGACTGCGATAGGCGGTGATGCGTCCGTAGTCCGGAACGAAGTTGTTCTCCGGATCCTCGGTCGTGACGCGGCACTGCATCGCGTGCGCGCCGATGCGGATGTCCTGTTGCATCGGCACACCGCTCTCAGGCGTGCCGATGCGGGCGCCGCCGGCGATGCGGATCTGCGCCTTGACGAGGTCTATCCCGGTGATGCACTCGGTGACGGTGTGCTCCACCTGGATCCGGGGGTTGACCTCGATGAAGTAGAACCTGCCGGTGTCCGCGTCCTGCAGGAACTCGACGGTGCCCGCTGCTCGATATTGGACGGCGCGCCCGATCTTGAGGGCGGCTTCGCACAACGCGGTCCGCTCGTCGTCGGTCAGAAACGCCGCCGGCGCCCGCTCCACGACTTTCTGATTGCGCCGCTGCACGGTGCAATCGCGCTCGAACAGATGCACCAGCCCGCCGTGGCAGTCGCCGAGAATTTGCACCTCGACGTGGCGCGCCCGACGGATCAGCTTCTCCAGATACACCTCGTCCTTTCCGAACGCGGCCTTGGCCTCCCGTCGCGCCGCCAGCACCGCGCCGGGGAGCTCGTCCGCCGATTCGATGACGCGCATGCCGCGGCCGCCGCCGCCCCAGCTGGCCTTCAGCATCACGGGGAAGCCGACTTCAAGCGCCATCGCCAGGGTCTCGGCCTCGTCGTCGGGCAGCGGCGCAGTCGCCGGCATGACGGCGACACCCGCGCTCGCCGCGAGGTGTCGTGCCTCGACCTTGTTGCCGAGCCGGCGCATCGTCTCGGGCAGCGGCCCGACGAAGAGAATCCCGGCCGCGGCGCAGGCCTCGGCGAGTTCCGGGCTCTCCGACAGGAACCCGTAACCCGGATGGATGGCGTCCGCCCGCGCCTCCCCGGCGATGCGGATGATGTCGGCGATGTCGAGGTAGGCATCGACCGGTCCCTTGCCCTCGCCGACCAGGTAGCTCTCGTCCGCCTTCGTCCGGTGCAGCGAGAAGCGGTCTTCCTGCGAGTGAATCGCGATCGTCCTGATCCCGAGCTCCGATGCGGCGCGCATCACGCGAATGGCGATTTCACCGCGATTGGCGATCAACAGTCGGCGTATGTTCGGCGGGTTCGCTGCTCGGTTCATGTTGAAACGATGATAGCCTTGGGCCGGGCGCGGAACCAGAGAAAATGGGGAGAGTCCGGATGTATGGACTGGCGGTGCATGGCGGCGCGGGCTCATTGCCGCGGGCGCAGCTCAATGCGGAGCGTGAACGGCGCTACCGCGAGGGGCTGCGTGCGGCACTCGAGGCCGGGGGCGCGATCTTGGCGCGCGGCGGCTCGAGCCTCGATGCCGTGACGCGGGCGGTCATGGTGCTGGAGGATGATCCGTGCTTCAACGCGGGACGCGGCGCGGTGTTCACGCACGACGGTTGCAACGAACTGGACGCCGCGATCATGCAGGGTACGAGCCTGCGGGCCGGGGCGGTCTGCGGGCTGCGGCACGTCAGGAATCCGGTCGAACTGGCGCGCGCCGTCATGGAGCACTCCGAGTACGTGATGTTGAGCGGCGCGGGCGCGGAGGAATTTGCGCAGAGCCGGTCGTTCGCGCTGGTACCCAACACCTACTTCCAGACCGACGAGCGCCGGCGGCAGCTCGAAAGGGTCCAGAACGCCGACGCCAGCGTCTCGCCGCTGACGATTTCCCATGCCGGCACCGTGGGTGCGGTCGCAATCGACGACGCGGGCGCGCTCGCCGCCGCAACCTCGACAGGCGGCATGACGGGGAAGCGCTACGGCAGGATCGGCGACTCACCGATCATCGGCGCCGGAACCTACGCGGACGACCGTTCCTGCGCCGTTTCGGCGACCGGGCATGGCGAGCTGTTCATTCGCGCCGCGGTCGCGCACGACATCTGCGCCAGGGTGCGCTTCGGCGGACGCGCCCTGGACGAGGCGGTGCGCGAAGTGGTTTTGGAGGAACTGGTCGCGATGCGCGCGGAGGGCGGCGTCATCGCGATCGACCGCCGGGGACGCATCGCGATGGAGTTCAACTCGGAGGGCATGTTCCGCGGCTGCATCACGGCCGACGGCCGGATCTCGACCGCCATCTACCGGGAAACCTGAAGGCCGGCGCCCTCAGCCGGTCCCGCTCGCGCGGCGCTTGTCGAATCGCCCGGTCTGCAGGCTGTGGTATTCGGACTCCATGACGACGACGCGGTTGCGCCCCTGGCCTTTGGCGCTGTAGAGGGCCTCGTCGGCGAGCTGGATCAGGCCCTCCGGCGTCCTGTTCTGCGTCGGCAGAATGTACGCGGCGCCGACGCTTACCGTCAGCCGGCTGGCTGCGGTGGACGCCTCATGGGGAATGTTCAGTTCGGCGATCGAGCGCTGCATCCGGGTGAGCACCTCGGCCACGTATTCGCGGCTTGCATCGTAGAGCACCACCGCGAACTCTTCGCCGCCATAGCGCGCGACGAAATCGAGCGGCCTGCGCGCGCACTGGCTGAGGCACAGCGCCACGGCGCGGAGGCATTCGTCGCCGGCCTGGTGACCGTAGCGGTCGTTGTATTCCTTGAAACAGTCGATGTCCGCGAGCAGCACCGCCACGCGCTCCTCCTCGCGCACCGCCTGCTGCCACACGCGTTTGATGTGCTGGTCGAACATCCGGCGATTGTGGATCCCCGTGAGGCCGTCGCGCGCCACCATGTCGCGCAGCAGGGCCGCCTCGAGGAAACGCGTGCGGCTCGTCTTTTCGTGCATGTAAACCACCGAGGCGCCGATCAGATTCGCGGTCGCCAGAGCCAGCACGTTGTACGCAAAGTCCGAATCCGCCAGCTGGGTGCCGGCGCCGATCGCGACGTAGGCGAGGAATACGAGGACGTTGACCGCGAGCGCATGGTAGAAAATCAGGCCCGCCAGGAAATAGATGTACATCGCCGTCAAGATCATGCACGGGAACAGGAACTGCGCGCCGCCGTGCGCGCCGATGAACTGTATCGCCACCTGACTGAGCCCGCAAAGGCCGAACACGGCCACCACCAGGGGAGCAAATATGAG
>JAJYAR010000259.1 GCA_021779435.1 bacterium | reverse complement strand
TGGCCGCTTCCCCTGCGGCGACGGCGGAGAGGGAGGCAAAGGTGGTGGCACAGACCATCGCAGAACTTCGCGTGATGGAGGCCGAGGCGCGGTTCCGTGCGCAGGATTACCGGCTTGCCGCGGATGGCTATGCCGCGGCTTTGCGCGACGCGCCCGCCGGGATTCCCCCCGGCGATCTCATGTTCCAGCGCGCGCTTGCCTCGATCCGGGCCGACTCGGCCGATCCGAAGGCGGATCTCGAGAAGATCGTCGACGAACTTGCCGCCGATCGGCGTTTTGACCCGGAGAATCGCTGGGAGGCCGAGTGGAGCCTCGCGCGGGGCCTCCGGCTTCAGGGCCGGGTGGATGCCGCGCTCGAGCGGATCTCGAGGGTGATGGCCTCCCAGGTGGAGTCGAACGCCATCAAGCCGGACCTGTTGGCGCGGATGGCGTGGCTGCAGGCGCGACTTTCGTACGAGGCAAACAAGCCGGAGCTCACGTTGCAGCTCGTCCCGAACCTGGAGGCGCGCGCGGCTGCCGTTCCCGAGGCGATGCGTATCGAGATAAACAGCACCGCCGCGCTCCTCAAGGCGCAGGCCGAGTTCAAGCTCGACCGGGAGGCCGCCGGGTTGGAGACCCTCGAGAAATTGCGGACGAATTTTCCGAAAACGGAGGCCGCCATCAATTCATACCTGGTCACGGCGGCCTATTACGCGGCACCCGGCCGGGACAAGATCCAGGATTCCCAGAACTGGCTCCGCAAGCTGATCGATCATCCGGACTACAAGGACAGCCTCTACGTGCCCTTTGCGCTGTTTGAGCTGGCGATGCTGTCTGAGCGCCTCGGACAGCCCAAGGATCTCGAGGACGCGAACCGGCGCATTGAGGAGCTGGTCAGCCCCGACCGCAATCCACCGGCCCCTCCCGAACTCGTATTCGCCGCGCGGCTCAAGCAGGGCGATCTCCTTCGCACGTTGAACGAATTTGCGCGTGCACAGGTCGCCTACGAGGACCTTGTGAACAATCCGAAATACGCGCAGCGCCCGGACGTCGTTGTTGCGCGCTTGAGGCTGGCGGAATGTCACAACGCGCAGTCGTCCACCGATGCGTCCGGGACACATGCCGACCAGGCGCAGTCGCTCTTCGAGGAACTTCTCGGGCTTGTCTCGGCGCCGGACGACGTCCGGGTGGAGGCCGGCTATAACCTCGGGAAGCTTTGGGAGCGGCGCGGACAATCCGACAAGGCGGCGCAGGTTTGGTGGCGCGATGTGATCCAGCCGTTCCTGATCGATGCGAACCCCGCCGAGCACGCGGGGGCGACGCGTCCCTACTGGCTCGCACGGACGCTCTACGATCTCGGTTCGCTGTACGAGCAGCGCGAGAAAATTGACGAGGCGCGTCGTGTTTACGTGCTCCTCCGCGACAGTCATCTGGGCTGGGAGGGCATTGCGGCCGAACGGCTCGTGCACCTTGGCGTGACCGTGAAATGATCCCCTTCCACTCCAGCCTCCTCGTTCCCTTATTTCATCATGTCCGGTTTTGATTTCCGACTGTTCTCAAGTGGCGGCCCGATGCTCTGGGTCATTGTGCTTCTCGGCTTCGTCGGCCTGATGCTGTTCATCGAGCGGGTGCTGTTCCTGCATCGCGGGCAGATTCGCGCGAAGGCGTTTGTCGACGGCATCAAGAACATCCTTGCGAAGCGCCGTCTCGTCGAGGCGCTCACCGTGTGCGAGGAGACACCCGGCCCGGTCGCCGCCGTCGTGAAGGCGGCGCTCCTTCACGCGGACGACCCGGCCGAAGCGATGCGCTTTCATGTGCAGGAGGCTGCGATCGTCGAGCTTCCCGCGCTCGAGCGCCGGCTGCATTCGATCGCGGCGATCGCCCAGGCGGCACCGCTGGTCGGCCTGCTTGGCACCGTGCTCGGCTTCATCACGACCTTCGCGGCGTTTGAACGGGGCGGCAATTACGTGTCGGCCACCGCTCTGTCCGCGGGCATGTGGCAGGCGCTGCTGTCGACAGCCGCCGGACTGATGCTCGCGATTCCGGCGCACCTCGGGTACCACTTCCTTGCCGGACGCGTCCGCGCCATCGTGCGCGACGTGGAGTGGGGCGGGAACGAGATCATGAAGTATCTGCTCACAGAATACCGCCAGGGCGGTTCCGCGCGCTCCCCGGAGGCGAAATGATCACGCGCCCCCTGGATCTCAGCTCGCGGCTGCGGCCGCCGCCCCGTGGCTTCGATGTGCTCTTTTGCGTCAACGTGGGCCTGCTCGTGTTTTTCTTTCTGTTCTTCGGCTCCCGCTTCGTGCTCTCACCCGGACTCGGCGTCGACTTCCAGCTGCCGCAGGTTCCGGGCGCGAATGCAGGCGCGCAAATGACGACGCACATGATCACGGTGGAGAACGCGGGCCAGATCTTTGTCGGGGACGGAGTCCGAAGGATGGACGAACTCCAGGAATGGCTGAACGCCCAGGTGAAGACCGAGAAGCACCCCTCGCTGCTGGTGCGGGCCAGTGCCGGCGTGCCCACGGAAATCGTGTGGAGGATCCTCGGTATGGCGCGTTCCGCCGGTTTCAGCGTCACGCTCGCGGCCGACGAACCCGCCCGAGCTCCGGCGCAAGGTTCTGCGGCTGCAAAATGAACGCTGCGTCCGGAGGTTCAAAGCGCAGATGGGTCGCCTCGGCGGCGTGCTCGCTGCTGGCCGGCAGTCTGGTCCTGGCACTCTTCCGGGCACCCTCCACTCCGGCGGCAGCGCCGGCGAAACCCGAGGTTGCGCCAATACGACTCAGTCCCGGCAGGGCTGCCGAATTGGCGATGAGGGATCTGAAGCCGCTGTTCCTCCCCACGCCCTACAACGCTGCGCCCCGCGATCTGCCGCGCTTGGATCCGGGCCGGAACCTCTTCGACCAGGACGCTCAGAAATGGAAGTTCGCTGACGACGGCCCCGCCTTGGTGCTTCCGCCGCCCGCCGTGCCGCCTGCGAAGCCCATGGATGCGTTGGATGACCGGCCCGGGCCGCTGGCCTTCGGTTTTGGCCGCACCGATCGCAACGTACAACCGATTCCCGCAAGTGGCGGACATGTGGACATTTTCGCAGGAGACCGGGCCGAATCGGTGTTGGGCGTGGATTTGCCTGCGGATGCGAGGCCAACCCGTTCGAGGTCAGAAGCTTCAACATGGCAGCCGCTGGAGTTTGTCGCAGCGATCAACTCGATGGGTCAGGTGGGCTCGTTTGTGCTGGTCCGTGGGTCGGGGGTTGAGGAGGTCGACGCGCATTTCAGAAATTATCTCGCCGAGCGGTTTCGACTCGGTGATCGTTTACCCCCTGGTTTCTACCGAATTGTAGTCGGGCCGTAGATTTTTCCTGGTTTGTGGAGTTTGCTGTTGACGGTCTAAAACCCGGACTGCACGTTCTTCGCTCTTTTTCGTTTTTTGGCACTCTCCCTAATTCCGCCCAGATAGCTCAGTTGGTAGAGCACCCCCTTGGTAAGGGGGAGGTCGACGGTTCGAATCCGTTTCTGGGCTCCAGGGAAGGCGAAGAAACGACGTCGGTGCGGCTTCTCCGACGCTAAGCGAAGAAGTCTCCGATTTCTCCATCATCACACCCAAACAAACGTATCCACTCACATGGCAAAAGGCACATTCGAACGTAAGAAACCGCACGTGAACGTCGGCACGATCGGCCACATCGATCACGGCAAGACCACGCTGACCGCCAGCATCCTCGCATGCCAGGCGCGCAAAGGACTCGCTGAGGTGAAGGCCTACGCGGATATCGCCAAGGGTGGCACGGTTCGTGACGCCACCAAGACCGTCACGATCGCCGTGGCGCACGTGGAGTACGAGTCGGACAAGCGTCACTACGCCCACGTCGACTGCCCCGGACACGCTGACTTCGTCAAGAACATGATCACCGGCGCGGCGCAGATGGACGGCGCGATTCTGGTTGTGTCCGCTGCCGACGGCCCGATGCCGCAGACGAAGGAGCACGTTCTCCTCGCCCGCCAGGTCGGTGTGCCGAAGATCGTCGTTTTCCTCAACAAGGTCGACCTCATCGACGACAAGGACCTCCTTGACCTCGTCGAAGAGGAAATCCGTGACCTCCTCACGAAGTACCAGTTCGACGGCAAGAACGCGAAGATCATCCGCGGTTCCGCCACGGCGGCCCTCGAGGGCAAGCCCGAGGGCGAGAAGGCCATCGCCGAGCTGATGGAAGCGATCGACAGCGAGATCGCCGAGCCGGTCCGTGAGATGGACAAGCCGTTCCTGATGTCCGTCGAAGACGTCTTCTCGATCACCGGCCGCGGCACCGTTGCCACGGGTCGTATCGAGCGCGGCGTCGTCAAGCTGAACGACACCGTCGAGATCGTCGGCCTGCGCGACACCACGACGACCGTCGTGACCGGCATCGAAATGTTCCGCAAGCTGCTCGATAGCGGCCAAGCCGGTGACAACGTCGGCCTGCTCCTCCGCGGCGTCGACAAGGACGGCATCGAGCGCGGCCAGGTTCTCGCCGCTCCGAAGTCGATCACTCCGCACCGCAAGGCGAAGGCCGAAATCTACGTCCTCTCGAAGGACGAGGGTGGCCGCCACACGCCGTTCTTCAACGGCTATCGTCCGCAGTTCTACTTCCGGACGACGGACGTGACGGGCGTCGTCAATCTCCCGAAGGGCGTCGAGATGATCATGCCGGGTGACAACATCACGGTTGATATCGAGCTGATCGTTCCGATCGCCATGGAGAAGACCCAGAAGTTCGCCATCCGCG
>JAJYAR010000258.1 GCA_021779435.1 bacterium | reverse complement strand
TGCTCGTCGCGCGGGCGCTAAGCATCGCGCAACATGCGGCGACGCCGTTCGGGCGATTGCTTGCCGGGTCGATCGCGATGATCCTGTTCACCTATGCCTTCGTCAACATGGGCATGGTGAGCGGCATCCTGCCGGTGGTCGGCGTGCCCCTGCCGCTCATCAGCTACGGCGGTACCGCATTGACGACGATCGGGATCGCGTGTGGAATGCTGATGGCGATCCGGCGGCATCGGCCGCTCGTTCAGAGCTGACCCACAGGACACCCGACATGGCTCGTACGCGCACGCTCGGCCTGACTGCCTTGCTGATCCTCGGCGGCTGCAGCTCGGTTCCGCATCCGCACTACTACGCCAACGACGGACCGCCCGCCAAGGTGCCGCCGCAGCTTGCCCGGGAGGCGGATGCGACCCCGCGCATCGAACCGCTCGATCCCTACGCCAACCGGCCGTACTTCGCCTTGGGGCGGCGCTACGTTCCGCTCACCCGCGACGTTCCGTTCCGACAGCGCGGCATCGCATCCTGGTACGGCCGCCAGTACCAAGGAAACCGCACCGCCAGCGGCGAACCGTACGACATGTTCGCGATGACCGCCGCGCACCCCACCTTGCCGATTCCCAGCTACGCCCGGGTGACGAACCTGCGCAACGGCCGTAGCGTGATCGTGCGCGTGAACGACCGGGGGCCGTTCCTGTTCGATCGCGTGATCGATCTGTCCTATGCGGCGGCGACGCGGCTCGGGATCGCGGGGCCGGGCACCGGAGAGGTCGAAGTGGACCGCATCACGGATCGCGAGATCGCGGACGGAAGCTGGAAGACCGGCCGGCCGGACGCGAAGCTGG
The DNA here is from genome assembly GCA_021779435.1 of bacterium. The sequence goes on along the minus strand of JAJYAR010000258.1, from coordinate 3,910 downwards.
CGGCGCTGTCACCCCACGCCCTCACGCCGACGATGGCAGCGGCGCCGGCCGGCGGGGTGGTGCCTGCGGCCTACTCGCCGCCGGTCCGCACCGCAGCCGCCGATCTCCCGCCGCTGGCCTCTTTGCCCGCAGACGACCGCCCCAACGACGCTCCCGACCCGGTTCAGACCCTGCTCGACGCGGATCGCCCCCCTCCCGACCTGCAGCCGCCGGCCGGCAACACCGCAACCCATTGGGCGGTGCAACTCGGCGCCTTTTCAAGCCCGGCGCATGCCGACGCCTTGCGCGACCGGCTCGATCTCCTGCTGGGCGCACCGCAGGCCGCCCCGCTGCCGGCGCAGGCGCGCCAGGCGCGCGTCGCGCGCTCGGACCGCCTCAATCGGGTTCTGATCGGCGACACGCCGGACCGGACGAGTGCGCAGGACATGGCACGCCGTCTGTCCCGATTCCTGGGCCGCAAGGCGATCGTCTTCGCCTATGGAACCGGATCGGCGGCCGGGTCCGCCGGTTCCTCCTCCCTGCCGCGGGCCGCGCAGAGCGCGCGATAGAGCAGATCCCGCGGCAGCCCGCTCGCCGCCGCGGCAACCGCCGCGGCGCGCGAGGCCGGCAGGGCGCCGGCCAGGGCCTGCAGCCAGCGCATCGTTCCGGCATCGATTTCCTCCCGGGGCTGCGGCGTACTCCGCCCAAGCGCATCGATCACCAGCACGTATTCTCCCCGCGGTGCGGCGCGCGCGACCTCGGCGGGAAGGTTGGCGGCGGTCGTCCGGACGATGGTTTCGAATTTCTTGGTCAGCTCGCGGGCCAGCACGACACCGCGGGCCGGATCCAGCGCGGCGGCCAATTCCTCCGCGGTCTGGACCATGCGATGCGGCGCCTCGAACAGCACCGCCGCGCCCGGATCCGCCGCCAGATCCGCCCACTTCCGCTTGCGCGCCTGGGCGGCCGCGGGCGGAAACCCGATGAACCGGACGTCGCCGGGGTGCAGGCCCGCGACCGACAGCACCGCCGTCATGCTGCTCGGCCCGGGAATCGGGATCACGCGGAACCCGGCATCCGCCGCCGCCCGCACCACCACGGCGCCGGGATCCGAAATCGCCGGCGTGCCGGCATCGCTGACCAGGGCGACGCGCTCACCTTGCGCGAGGCGGGCAAGCACCCGCTGCGCCGCCTCCGCCTCGTTATGGCGATGCGCCGCCAGCAGCGGCCGTCCGATCCCGTACCGCGCGAGCAGGGGCGCGGTCGTGCGCGTGTCTTCGGCGGCGATGCAATCGGCGTTTCGTAATACCCATAATGCGCGAAGCGTCACATCGGCGGCATTCCCCAACGGGGTCGCGACTACATACAATCCCGGCGGAAATTCCTGATCGGCAACCCCCGAGCACTCCCACAACGGTTCCTCCATCCCGGCGCACGGACCGCCGGCGGGCATATCTCCCATGCATGCTCCCTTTCGGTTCGGCCGCAGCCTTCTCCAGCGACGCGGAGCGCAAGGAGAAGACCTCGCCTGCGCGTACCTGGTGCGGCACGGCCTGCGCATCATTGCACGCAACGTGCGCTTCCGGAGCGGGGAGATCGACATCGTCGCCCGCGACGGGGATGCGCTGGTCTTCGTCGAAGTGCGCCTGCGCAGCCGGATGGGCGATGCCGCCGCCAGCATCGATCGGGCAAAGCGGGGCAAAATACGGCGCGCGGCACACTGCTATCTGTGCGCGCGCTTCGGCGACCGGTGGCCCGCGTGTCGATACGACGCGGTGACGGTGGAGCGTGGCACGGTTTCGTGGCTCCGCTCCGCGTTTGATGACCAAGAATATTTCTGAGGCGAGGTTTGGTGATGCGTTTTCGCTCGATTGTCCTGCCCCTGGCCCTGGTTGCGGCCGTTACCAGCACCGGGGGCTGCGTCGTCGCCATCGGCGGCGCGGCGCTGGGAAGCGCGATGGTGCTCAGCGATCGGCGCTCCACCGGCATTCAGGTGGAAGACGCGGAAATCGAGCACCGGGTCAACGACGTGATCACCCAGCGCTTCGGCACCGCCACCCACGTCGACGTTGCATCCTATGACCAGCGGGTGCTGCTCACCGGCAACGCCCTGTCCGCGGCGGACCGGGCGGAAATCGAACGCCTGGCCGCGGGCTGCCGCGGCGTGCGGCAGGTCATCAACGAGATCCGCGTCGGCACCTACGGCGGCGCGCGGAGCTTCCTCGCCGATGCCGAACTCGCCGGCAAGGTGCGCTCGGCGCTGCTGGAGCAGAAGACGCTTCCCGGCGGCGTCGTCCAGGTCGTGTGCAGCGACGGGACGGTCTATCTGATGGGACTCGTCGGCGCGCAGGAGGCGCAGACCGCCGAATCCGCCGTCCAGCGGGTTTCCGGCGTCCGGCGCGTCGTCGCCCTGTTTGAGATGCTCACGGACGCACAATTGGCGCAATACCGCCGGGGAACCGCGCAAAACCCGAGCGCGACGCCGGCAGCGGTCGGTTCCGGCCAATAACGCGAACGGGGCGGAAATCCGCCCCGTCTGATCGTCCTACCCGCCGCAGGGCGGGTGGCGAATCCGGTGATGTGCCGGAATTACTTCGCCTTGTAGTTCGAGGGCGAACGCATGGAGGCGTAGTCGCCGAACAGGCACAGCGGCGGAATGACGAAAACCAGGATGATCGCCCACAGCGGGATATCTCCGATCATGTTGTTGCTCCTTGACGTAGTGGTGGCTTTATGGTTTGGACAACGCGATTGATAATCGAAATCAATGCACGCATAAGAATCGCGTAGTGGCAAGCATTTCGCAATAGGGTTTTGAAAACAAATCTCATTTCGTTGTGATTTAACAACAAAATGGGAATCGATACGCTATTCCGCCATGCGGACCGGGAATTTCCCGCGCCCCGCCCCCTCAGGAGGGCAGGTACCGCCCCAGCGTCACGATGGCGATCGTCACGAACCCGAGGATGGTGTTGATTCCCACCCAGCGCCGGATCCGGCCCAAGGCCGCGCCGCCCGCCTTCCAGTCGGATTCGGCGACCGCCTTGCGCAACGCGCGGTACGGACCGAAGAAGACATAGAGGTAAATGGCGATCATGACGGTGCCGGCGCGCAGCATCCAGAACCAGCGCGACGGGGCGTTGTCCACCCCGACCGGGATGAGGATGCTCATCCCGCTGACGGGGATCAGCACGATCGCCCCCCATACCCACGGAAAGAAGCGCGCGAACACATCGCGCCACAGCCGCAGGCGCTGCGGCGGCTCCAGCAGTTGCGCCGCCACCGGACGCAGGCACATGTAGGCGAAGAACATCCCGCCGACCCAGACCACGACGGAGGCGATGTGCAGCAACAGGAATACGGGGTAGAGACTGGCCATGCGGCGATTCTACCGGTGGCCGGACCGGCGCCGGACCCCGATCGAGGTCCGGCCACCCCGCCGGAAGGATGATCGCAAGGACAAGCCGCGCTCAGTAGCGCGCATCACCCGGATGCTTGCGGTTCGGCCAATCGTGGATCTTGCCGGCGAAATCCGGGCGCGGCATGTGGGTGAAATATTGCGCCACGTCCACCGCTTCCTGGTCGGTCAGGCCGCCCCGGCCCAGCGGGAAGTCGAGGGTGTTCCCCACCGGCATGTTGACCCGGATGAAGCCCGCCGCCTTGTAGGTCCGCGCCATCCCGGCGCCGATGTTGTAGCTGTGGTCGCCCCACAGCGGCGGGAACACGTAGCTGCCGTCGGCGCGCCGCATGCCCTCGCCGTTGTCGCCATGGCAGGCCGCGCACTGTTCGTGATAGACGCGCTTGCCGTTGACCGGGTCGGGCACGAGCGCATGGGAGATCTTGGTCGTGCCGCGGCCGGGGATCGGCTTGCCGCGCACCGCATCCCCCTTCATCCAGTCGACGAAGGCGACCATCGCATTCATTTCCCGCGAAT
>JAJYAR010000257.1 GCA_021779435.1 bacterium | reverse complement strand
CGCCTCCAGCTGCTCCCCACCCCGCATTGCTGCGACGCAGTTGCTTTCGGCTGCCGCCGGCTTCCTGTCTTCCGACGGGTTCAGACTTTCACTGACTGAGTTCATGGCATTGATGACGCACTAGCCGCGGTCCACAGACCGCGGTGCCTTGCGTGCCTCGTTGTAGCCGCGGTCCGCAGACCGCGGTGCCTTCCACGCGGCGGTCCACGTCCCTACCCTACCTCGATCCGCAATCCCCGGCCTCTGCGGAGGCCGGCTACATCAAACAAATCGCGCTGGCGTTCCCAACGGGACGGCGTTGGTTTGCACCTGAGCATGCATACCCCACGCATCCGTCGGGCGAGTCCTGCCCCGCAGGTCGCCGCCGCCCTCTGCTTTTTCACGCTGGTCGGTCTGGCCCGCGCCTCCGACGACAGTCCTGCCATCGCAACTCCGCCGCCCGAAAACGCCGCTCCGACCACCCCGGCCGACGCGAAGCCAAACGCGATCGAGAATGCCGTGGTCAAGGTGTTCTCCACCGTCCGCCGCCCGGATGTGTTCAAACCGTGGACCAAGTCCGCTCCCGTGGAAATCAGCGGCAGCGGCGTGATCATCGAGGGCAAGCGCATCCTCACCAACGCGCATGTCGTGCTCTACGCCAGCCAGGTGCAGGTGCAGGCCAACCAGTCCGGCGACAAGATTTCGGCGACGATCGAGGCGATCGCACCGGGAATCGATCTCGCCGTCCTGAAACTCGAGGACGAATCCCTGTTCGACACACGCCCACCGATCGCGCGCGCCAACACCGTCCCCGACATCAAGGAACCGGTCATGGCGTACGGCTACCCGCGCGGCGGCAACAGTCTCTCCATCACAAAGGGCATCGTCTCACGCATCGAGTTCGCGCCCTACGCACAGTCCACGTCCGGGCTGCGAATCCAGGTCGATGCCGCCATCAATCCGGGCAACAGCGGCGGACCCGCCATCGTCGGCGACCGAATGATCGGCATCGCCTTCAGCAACCTGAGCGGCGCGCAGAACATCGGCTACATCATCCCAACCGAAGAGGTGAACCTGTTCCTCGCCGACGTCTCCGATGGCAAATACGACGGCAAGCCCGCGATGTTCGACGAGCTGCAGACGATGCAGAATCCAGCCCTCCTGACGTATCTCGGGCTGCCCAAGGACGTGAACGGCGTCATCGTTCACGAGCCGGACAGCACGGAACCGGGCTATCCGCTGAAAAAATGGGATGTCATCACGAAGATCGGCGACACGCCCATCGACGACGAGGGCATGGTCAAGGTCGGCACCAACCTCCGCGTCCGTTTTCCCTACCTGATCCAGAAGATCGCGCGCGAGGGCAAGGTGGGGCTGACGATCCTCCGGTCCGGCAAGGAAATCAAAATCGAGCTACCCGTGCGGAGCGAGCGCGGGTTCCTCATCGACAACCTCAGCAACACGTATCCGCCCTACTTCGTCTTTGGACCCATGGTGTTCTCGACGGCGACAGGTGAATTCGTCGAGAGCGCCGGAAGCGGCACGGGGTATCGCGTGTTCAGCATCCTCGCGAGCCCGATGGTCACGCGTCGCAGCGACAAGCCCGCGTTCGAAGGCGAGGAGCTCGTCGTCGTTTCGTCGCCCTTCTTCCCGCACAAACTTTCCAAAGGTTACCAGAGCCCGATCGGACGCGTCGTCGAAAGCATCGACGGCAGGCACGTGAACAACCTGAAGCATCTCGTCGAACTTCTCCGCGATGCAAAGGGCGACCATGTGACCATCGAGTTTGCCGGCCGCGGCGTGGAGTCGATCGTGCTGCCCCGGAAGGAGTGCATCGACGCCACGGAGGATATCCTCACCGACAACGGCGTGCGTGCCCAGGGCAGCGCCGACACGCTCGCCGTCTGGAACGCGCGGCCAGCCGCTGCGGCCGCGGCCAAGGGCTCTGACAAACCCGCGGGATCTGCGGCGAAGCCGCGCTCCTGATGTGACGATCGAGGCCACGCCACACGCCGCGCGACTCTTCGCGCTTCGCGCACTCGGACTCGCGGCCCCGTTCCCAAGCGTCGCCGCTGCCGTCGCGCACCTCGGCTACGTCCAGATCGATCCGATCAACATCTGCGGTCGGATGCACGATCTCATCCTCCGCAACCGCGTTGCCGGTTATCGCGAAGGCGACCTCTACCGGCACCTGCATGGAGCCACGGACCTGACGACGCCGGTCCTGCCGGCGGACCAGCGGACCGCCTTCGAGCACCACCATCCTGAAACGCACGTCCTCGTGGCGTTTCCGCTCGACGCATGGCCGCATCTTCTCGCCGCCATGCGAGCACGTTCACGCCGCACGAGTGCCTGGTCGGGCCGGCTCACCGCCCGCGAGCGCGAACTGGTTCCGGCGATCCTCGCTGAGGTCGCCGCTCGCGGGCCGCTCGGCTCCGAGGATTTCGTCGATGACCGGCGCGCGCACCGCCCGGTCTGGGGAAAGTCGTCGCTCGTGAAGAGCACCATGCAGAAGCTCTTCTTTCACGGCCGGCTTCTCATCGCCCAGCGAAACAACAACCGGCGGCGATACGATCTGCCCGAGCGTGTCCTCCCGGCGTCGACACTCGCGCTCAAGGAGATGCCGGCGCTCGACACCACACGCTGGATTGCACTGCTCAAGCTGCGCCAGCGCCGGCTTGTGACGCTCAAACGCGAGGAGCTGCGCGCGGTCGAGGACGTCGTGCAGCCGGTCCGGGTGGACGGCTGCCCGGCGTTGTACTGCCTGCGTGAGGACGTTCCACTCCTCGAAGCCGCGGGCGAAACCAACGTGCCTGACAGGCCCCGGCTGCTCGCCCCGCTCGACCCGCTCATCTACGACCGCCGTCTGACTTCGGCACTCTGGAGCTTCGATTACACTTGGGAGGCGTACACTCCGGCCGCGAAACGCGTTCGCGGCCACTATGCGCTTCCCGTGCTCTCGGGCCTCGAGTTCATCGGCCACGTGGAACCGAAAGCCGACCGCGAACACGGCGTGCTCAACGTTGCCTCCCGCAGCATCCGCCGAGGCCACTCGACCGCCGCCGCGCTCGACGAACTGGCAGCCTGGCTCGGACTGCGGCGGAATCGCAGATAAATCTGCTCCTACCGTGCCGGACTCAGCCCGGCAGGATCGAATTCCTTTGCGACCCCGAAATTCGCGCGCATGGCCGCGCCTTTCTCAAATCCATCCCAGCGCGGCCGAAGGTTCCCCCGGTAGGAGCAAATTCATTTGCGACTCCGAAGCCACCTGAAGCCGTGGCCACGCCCTTCTCCCCGTCGCAGGCCTCTATCCCCCGCAGCTTGAGTCTGCCGGTAGGAGCAAATTCATTTGCGACCCCCACCGGGCCGGACCCGGCACGCCGCCTCATTCCGCAGCCAGCACGCCCGGGAGCGACACCGGGGGCACCTCGCGCATCAGGCTGTGCAGGCCCTCGCTACCCACCAGAATGATCCGGTGCGAGGCCGCGTACGCGCGTCCGTCGGCTGAGAATCCCGCGGGTGAAACAAACCACCCATTTTCAACCCCTTCAGCAGCGAGGCTTCCGAACAGTTCGCGCAGCCGCTTCGTCGAGATCACCCCCTCGTTCCCGGCCGCACAACAGACAAGAACGCGCGGTTTCACATCACCGCCCTTCCGAAGCTCCAGATCGATGTCCTGCGCCGAGGGCCGCATCACCACCGCGTAGTCATCGTACTCGGCGAGTTTCGCGACCACCGCGCGGAGTTTGGCCTTGGACCACCCCGACATCTCTGCGGTAAGCGGCATGCCGCCCGCCGCCGAATCGATTCGATCCGCGATCTCAAGGCTCGGACCGCCCGGCCGTGACCGCGGCTGCCGCCACATTTTCCATAGCACAAACGCCACAAGCACGGCGCCCGAAACCAGCGCGATGAAGATGGCCTTCCCCGCCTTCATCATGGCCGGAGCCGTCGGCTCGGCATCAACCGGTCCCGCCTTGCCCGCCGACGATTGCGCCGAAGCCGGTGCACCCGAGCCGTTCACGACCGGTCCTGCCAGAGGCACGCGCCCGGCGCTCACCTGCCGGGCATCCCGGACCGCGGCAATGGCGCGATCGCGGAAGGAACGCCCGTTCCCCGAGGTGGACAGGTCGGCCCGCGCAAGCAGTTCGCCCGAGGGAGAAAGCACGAGCAGCGTCGGATACGTGGTGACGCTGTAGCGGTCGCGCAGCCTGAGCTTCTCGTCACTGATCACCGCCGGGACCGGACTGCCGCGCGGGTAATCGAGACGAAGAAAGACAAAATCACCCGCGAAAGCATTCACGAACTCAGGGTTGTGCTCCACCTCCTCGTGGAACTGCCGGCTCGCCGGCGACCAGTCGGAGCCGGTGAAAAGGACAAGCACGCGAGCGTTGCGCTTCTGTGCCTCTGCAAGAGCCGTGTCGTACGACTCCGTCCAGAAGTCGACCGGCTGTTCCGGCGCCTTGCGGGTCGAGGCCGTCGCCGGCCCCGGACGCGGCTTCGGAGCCTGCCAGGGAATGTCCGGCGAGAAATTCACGCGTTCGACGCGGCCGTTCTCGAGGGTGACGTCACCTTGCGCGTAGCTCAGAATCTCCTTCGTGCCCGACTGTGACTGCCCGTTCGGCCAGCCGTACGCCTTGATCACGTCGTCCTTGGTCGCGCCCGGCCCCACCACAGGCCGGGGCTCGTTGGCGCCGCGCAGCGGGGCGAAGGCAAGCAACGCAAGGCTGATGACGATCACACGGGGGATGGACGGCAGGGATCTCACGGCAG
>JAJYAR010000256.1 GCA_021779435.1 bacterium | reverse complement strand
CCAAAACCACCCAAAACCCGCCCCGCCCCATGCTCTACTCAAACCGGAACCACCCACTATGCGCCGGCCCTCGCCCCTCCCGGAAATCGCCGCCCTCCTCGCCCTCACCGCCCTCTTCGCCCTCGCCAATCCGAGCCGTGCAGCCTCCGAACCTTTCCCGCTCCTCCCTCACCTCGTGCGTCATCCGTGCGTCATCCCGCTATCCCTCTCAATCCAAACCCACTTCCCCCTCCAAATGACGCACGGAGCCATTTTGCTCGCACGCGTTGTATCACCCGCGCCCCAACGCCCGCCCGTTACAATAAGCCCAATGGATCCATTGCTGGCCTGGCGCAAGGAATTCCCCATCCTTGCCAACACCATTTACATGGTCAGCCACTCCCTCGGCGCCATGCCGCGTCGCGCCAAAGAGCGCCTCGCCGAGTACACCGACATCTGGGCCACCCGCGGCGTCCGAGCCTGGCACGAAGGCTGGTGGGAACTCCCCATCACCACCGGCGACATCCTAGCCCGCATCCTCGGCGCCGGACCCGGCGAGATCGCCATGCAGCCCAACGTCTCCATCGCCCAGGCCATCATCCACTCCTGCCTGGAGTTTCCCCAAAGCGCACAAGCCGCGGCCCGCGACACGCTCATCTCGGAAACTCGATCCCCCGCGCAAGGGCAGCGGTCTGTTGTGCGCGAATTTCCCAAGACCCGCAACCGCATCGTCACGGACGCCCTGAATTTCCCCACCAACCACTACCTCTTCCACGCCCTCGAACCCCTCGGCGCCGAAGTCGTCACCGTCCCCTCGCGCGACGGCCTCACCATCGCCCTCGAGGATCTCCTCGCCTCCATCGACGAACGCACCCGCCTCGTCGCCGTCAGCCACGTGCTCTTCCGCTCCTCCTACCTCCAGGACCTCGCCGCCATCGCCGCCCGCGCCCACGAAGTAGGCGCGCTCATCGCCGCGGATCTTTATCAATCCGCCGGAACCGTCCCCATCAACCTCCGCGAACTCGGCCTCGATTTCGCCACCGGAGGCTCCGTCAAGTGGCTCTGCGGCGGACCCGGAGCCGGCTATCTCTACGTCCGGCGCGACCTCTGGCCCACGCTCGAACCGAAACTCACCGGCTGGATGGCCCACGAACAGCCGTTCGCCTTTGAACCGGGCCCCCAGCGCTACGCCCCGGACGCCTTCCGCTTCCTGCATGGCACGCCGAACATCCCCGGCCTCTACGCCGCGCGCTCCGGCTACGAAATCATAGAGGAGGCCGGCGTGCCCGCAATTCGCGCCAAAAGCATCCGCCAAACCGAACGTCTCATCGAACTCGCCCGCGAAGCAGGCCTGGCGGTGAACTCGCCTCTCGCCCCCGCCCACCGCGGCGGCGTCGTAACCCTCGACGTCCCCGACGGCCAAAACGTCGTCGACGAACTGTCGCGCCGCGAGATCCTCGTAGACTACCGTCCCGGCTCCGGCATCCGCGTGGGCCCCCACTTCTACACCGAGGACGCGGAACTCGACGCAACCATCGCCGCGATTCGCGAACTCGTTCCGGTGCGGGCGCTGTGACGTTCTCCCTCGTCAGCCCCGATCGGGCCGCGGAATTGAAGGAACTTTCGCGCCACTGGCCATCCCTCACTCTCGGCGAGGCCCAACTCGGCGACCTCGATCTCCTGATCTCCGGAGCCCTCGCCGAACCCGTCCATCCGCAGCCAACCGGCTCGCCGGCCGCCTGGCGCGACCCCGAAGGGAACCTGCTCGCGGTTCGCGACCACGAAGGATCGCTCGAACTGCTTCGGGCGCCGGTCCATCATGACCACCTCGACCTCCGCGTGCCTCCTTCCGAGTTCGATGGCGCCGGCCGCGTCGCCGTCTTCCTCACCCGTCCGCTCTCGCGCGAGTCGATGGCACGCCTGCTCGGGCACCCGGTCGCCCTGTTCGCCCTCGCCGGCGAATCGAGCGAAATCGACCCCTACACGCTCGTCCGCTGCCTCCGCGCCACGCTGCCCCACTTCGCCGATGGCGCCGCCCGTCTCGTCGTCCTCCCATTTGTTCTGCCCGCCGAACCCACCGCGGCCCTGGCCGCCATCGCAGGAGCCTACGGCTGCGATCGCGTCCTCACCCTCGACCCCGAAGCCGCGCCCACTTACTTGCCCGAAGTCCAACGCGAACTCGACGCCCGCTACCCTCCGCGCGGGAAACAAGGTCTCACCGTCTTTTTCACCGGCCTCTCCGGCTCGGGAAAGTCCACCGTCGCCAACGCCGTGCGCGTGAAACTCCGCGAGCGCGATTCGCGCTCCGTAACCCTGCTCGACGGCGACCTCGTCCGCCGAATGCTCTCAAGCGAACTGACCTTCTCGCGCGAGCATCGCGACTTGAACATTCTGCGCATCGGCTTCGTCGCCGCGGAAGTGACGCGCGCCGGCGGCATCGCCATCTGCTCGCCCATCGCGCCCTACGCCGCCACGCGAGCCCAGGTCCGCGCCATGGTCGCCCCGCACGGCGGCTTCATCCTCGTGCACGTCGCAACCCCTCTCGACGTCTGCGAAGCCCGCGACGTCAAAGGACTCTACGCAAAGGCCCGCGCCGGCCTCATCGCCAACTTCACCGGCATCAGCGATCCCTACGAAGCGCCGGAGGACGCCGCCCTCACCCTCGACGCTTCCCGCATGTCGCCCGAAGAGGCCGCCAGCGCCGTCATTTCTCATCTCGAATCCGAGGGCTATCTCTGTGATTGACTCCTCCGACCTGCTCGCGCGCATCGAACGCGGCTTCGACGCCGCCCGCCAGGCCCTCGCGCCGTTTCGCGGCGTCTCCGTGAAGGCAACAAGCAAAGCCGACATGAGCCCCGTCACCGCCGCCGACCACGCCGTCAACCACGCCCTCCGCGACACCCTTCCCCGGCCGGGCGAAGGCTGGCTGTCGGAAGAAACCGCCGACGATGCCCGCCGCCTCGAATGCGACTCCCTCTGGATCATCGACCCCATCGACGGCACGCGCGAGTTCATCCACAACGTCCCCGAGTGGTGCGTCTCCATCGCCTACGTCCATCGCGGCCAGGCGCTGGCCGGCGGCATCTTCAATCCCGCCACCAACGAAGTCATCCTCGGCGCCGTCGGGGCGGGAGTAACTTACAACGGCAACTTAGTAAGTCTCGGACGAAGGAATAACCTGAACGGCGCCGTCGTCCTCGCCAGCCGCAGCGAAATCCGGCGCGGAGAGTGGACCGGGTTCGAGAACCACGGTTTTGAAGTGCGTCCCCTCGGCTCCGTCGCCTACAAACTCGGCCTCGTCGCCGCCGGGCAGGCCGAGGCCACCTGGACTCTGTCGCCCAAAAACGAGTGGGACGTCGCCGCCGGCGCCGCGTTGATGGCCGCCGCCGGCGGAGTCGCCGCCAACGCCGACTTCACCACGCCCATCTTCAACCGCCCGAATCCACGCATCCCCGGCTTCCTCGCCTGCGCACCCGGCCTCGACGCTCCTCTCCGTCGACTTCTGGGTGGTCACAATATATGACACAAACCCGGCGCCATTTTCTCCAGTCCTCGGCGGCGCTCGCCACCCTCCCTCTGCGCGCGGCCGCCCCGTCGATGCGCGCCTACATCGGAAGCTACAGTTCGCCGCAGGGACCGGAAGGCAGCATCGGCCGAGGCTCCGGCATCATCCTCTGCGACATCGATTCGGCCACCGGCGAGATCCGCCAACGCGAAGTATTCGACAACGCGGCGAACCCTTCCTGGCTGGATTTCGGCCCCAAGAGCCGCGTGCTCTACTCGGCCAACGAGACCGGCGAATATCAAGGAGCGGCGTCAGGCTCCGTGAGCGCCTACGCCGTGGACGCGGCCTCCGGTCGTCTCACGCTGCTGAACACCCTTCCCTCCCAAGGCGCCGGACCCACGCACCTCAGCGTTCATCCCGGCGGCGGCTATGTGTTCGTCGCCAATTACGCCGGCGGCGCCGTCGCCGTCCTCCGCCTCAAACAGGACGGATCGCTCGATACAGTCACCGATGTGCATGTGGACTCCGGAACCCTCGGCCCGAAAAAAGCATCGAGCGCGCCCAGGGGCAGTTTCGCCATCAGCGGGCACGACCGCACCCATGCCCACATGATTCAGCCCGCGCCCGGCGGAAAGTTCATCCTCTGGAGCGATCTCGGCCTCGACCGCCTTTTGATGGCCCCATTCGATACCAAGACCGGCAAGCTCGGAGCGCCTCGCGAAACACCGCTGCCGCCCGGCGACGGGCCGCGCCACTTCGCCTTCCACTCGAATGGCAAGTGGTTGTACTCGCTCCAGGAGGAAGGCTCAACCATCGCCCGCTTCGACTACGACCGGTCCAGCGGGAATTTGACTCCGCGCGAAACCGTCTCTTCGCTCCCACCCGGCTTCGCCGGAACTAACTACACCTCCGAGATCCGCATCCGCGCCGACGGGCGTTTCCTTTACTGCGCCAACCGCCTGCACGACTCAATCGCCTGGTTCGCAATCGAGGCGGACGGACGTCTCACCTGGCACGGAGAAACATGGACGCGCGGGGATTATCCGCGCAGTTTCACCATCGATCCTTCGAGCCGGTTCCTGTTCTCCTGCAACCAGCGCGGCGACGCGGTGGCCACGTTCCGCCTGGACCGCCTGAAAGGCGGGCTCACCTTCACCGGCCACTACTTCCCCGCCGGAACACCGTCGATTGTCGTGTTCCCCACAACCTGATTCCACATCGAATTGTAATCCCGTTTTCGAACAATTCACTGTCCGAGCCGTCTCAAAA
>JAJYAR010000255.1 GCA_021779435.1 bacterium | reverse complement strand
CGCAGGCCATGTGCCGGCGAACGCTATGACTCCGGGCGGCGTTATGGTGCAGGGCTTCAACCTCGCGCTCATCCTGCTGCAGGCGATCGCCTCGGGCTGGACCGTGTTCCATCCGAGCGCGACGCTCAACGCCCTGCTGCTGCTCTTCTCCGCGATCGTCATTCTGATCTGTTTCGCGATTGTCGCCTGCATCCTGCTGGAGACGCTGGTCGAAGGCTACGTCGCTTGCGTGGCCGGCACGGCGCTGGTGGCCACCTCGGGAACGCGATTCACCTGGCGCTTTGGCGAAGGCTATTTCGGTTGGGCGCTGGGCGTCGCAGTTCGGTTGTTTTTTCTCTACCTGATGGTCGGCGTAGGGACCGAGCTTGCGCAGACTTGGTACAAAGCGAGCCAAGCTCACGCAGGCCAGTTGATGACCAACTGGTACTACGGCATCGAGGCGGCGGTGGAGGCCTTCCTGCTCGCGGTGATCACGGCGCGCATTCCGACCAAGGCGGCGCAGATCGTCGATCACACGGTCAGCTCGACGCTCGGCGACATTATTCTGGGCATGACGCTGAGTGGCGCGATCCGCGACGGCGTCAAAGCCATACCAAAGGCGCTTGAGGTAAGCGGCAAGCTGGGAGGCCAGGCCTTCAACGGCGTGCTCAATCTGGCGGACGAGGGCGCCACCCGCGCCATGCGGATGTGGGACAAAATCCGCAACGACCAGCTCAAACCGCCGGCGCCGCCGACCGCCGAGGACCTCAATCCCAAACAGACCACATCTCTTGGACCGCGCGCCGAGAAAACCCAGTCCTTCAACCAGCCGGTACAGTTCGGCCAGCCGGCGCCGCCAACCAACCGCCTCAACGGCGGGAATAAAGGCACCGGGAAACTCTGAGCCGGAGCGGAACCATGTCGCTTACCTCGATGCTGCATGCGAACTCGGACAGTCCGTACCTCGCGGCCTCAGCCGCGTTGCGCTCCGAGTACGAGCGGCTGGCCGACAGCAACCGGACGCTTCGCCATAGCCTGATCGCGATCGCCACGGCGCTGGCCTTTACCTCTGGGCTGAGCCTCTATCTCGCGCGCAAGCCGCATGTCGTTCCCTATGTGGTCGAAATCGAAAAGGCAGGAGAGATCGTCGGCGTCGCTCAACCCTTTGCCGCCAACGGAACCACAGGCGAGGCGGTAATCCGCTTCGAGCTGGCGCGCTTCATCACCGACGCGCGCTCGGTGCTGGCGGACGGCGCCGCTGAGAAGGCCGCGCTGCATCGGGTTTACGACATGGCGCGCGGCGCCGCGGCCACCACATTGCCTATCTGGTACCGCAAGCATCCGCCCTTCGAAATCGCGGCCAGGGAGACGATTCAGGCCGACGTCGATTCGGTCTTGCGCGAACCCAACGGCGCCTACGAGGTGCGATGGACCGAAACCACCCGGAACCTCAACGGCGACGTCCTTTCCACCGCACACTGGCGGGCATTGCTCGCGGTGCAGCTCGCGCCGCCCGACCCGGAGCGAATGCTCAGCAATCCCATCGGCCTTTACGTTACCGAGATCGATTGGAGCGAGGAGCAGAGATAATGAAGCGCAAAAACAAGCTTGTCGGTATTGCCGCAATTGCTTTCGTCGGACTCCTTTCGGGATGCGCGGCGCAGTCGCCGGCGCCGACTGTCGAGTGGGTTCCAGCAAAGCTGCTCGAACCCACCCCGCCGCCACCGGCGCCCGAGAGCGTGCTCGACAATCAGTCCGCCGACGCGAAGGCCGCGATCGACGCCTACCAGCGGAGCAGTGTGGCGCCGGTGCTTCATGACGGCATCACCACCAGGTTTCCGTACAACGCGGACGCTGAACCAATAGTCTTCTGCAAGCCGCTGCGCATCACCGAAATCCTGCTCGCCCCCGGCGAGAGCGTCGCGCAGGCCGCCGCCGGCGACACCGAGCGCTGGATGATCCAACCGGTCGACGGGCGCGTGCTGGTAAAGCCCAAGGCGCCGGGCATCACGACCAACCTCATCATCCTGACCGCGCGCCATTCCTACCATCTCACCCTCCAATCCGGCGGACGGTACATGCCGCGCGTCGCCTTTTACTACCCGAAGGAAATCCTTGCGGCCGAGGCCAATCGCAGACGCGCGCTTGAGCATCGCGCCGAGCAGAACTCCGCTCCGGCGCCGCTTGCCAAACTCAACTTCGGCTATTTGGTCTCTGGCCCCAACGTGTCGTGGAAGCCGGTGCAGGCGTTTGACGACGGCGAGCGGGTCTACATCGAGATGCCGCGGACCCTGATGGCTTCTGACGCGCCCACTCTGATGGTCAACGCCGACGGCGCCGACGCGCTGGTCAACTACCAGGTCGAGGGCCGCTACTACGTGGTGGACCGGCTGTTCAAGCGGGCGGTGCTGGTCTCGGGCACGGGCAATAACCGCCAAGAGATCACGATCGCGCGCACCGGAGCATGAGCGATGGATCAGCAACAGCAGCAGAATCCGAAGCAGCCGGCCAAAGCCGAGGACCTCGTGCGCAAGCTCAAGCCGTGGTGGGGCGCGGCGATTGCGGGCTTGCTGTCTGCGGGCGTCATGGGAGGCGTCATCGCGATCCACTACGCCGAACAGATCGCGCCGGCAAAGAAAGCTGTCAGCTACGAGAAGGCCGACGGCAGTTGGATCGACCACGAACCCGACCGCGTGGCGCATCCGGCGGCTTCGGTTGCGCCCGCCGTGTCGCCTACCCCGACGCCAGCGCCGCAGGCCGCGGCGACGATCGCGCCGCAGTACCAGCCGCCGGCGCAGAGCTACGTTGCGCCGGCGATGCCCAACCCCGCCGCCGAGCAGCGCCGGCAGGAGTACGAAAAGGCGCTCGCGTCGGATCTGCTGGTCGCGCCGCGAGGACAGGGACAGACGCTCGAAACGCCGCGCCTGGTGTCAGCCGGCGGCCAGCCGATCGACGGACAGAACATCACCCAGAATAGTGCTCCGATTATCGCCGACCCGCATCCCGCCTCGCCCTACACCATCACCACCGGCATGGTGATCTACGGCACGCTGGAGACCGGCATCAACTCCGATATTCCCGGCGACGTGCTGGGGCGCGTCGCCCAGGATGTGAAGGACAGCATCAGCGAACGCTACGTTCTGATTCCCCAGGGCAGCAAGCTCATCGGCTCCTATTCGAACCAACTCATCCCCTCGCAGCAGCGCCTTATGGTGAAGTGGAGCAGGATCGTCTTTCCCAACGGCGGCGAGCTTGATCTTCCCGATCTCAACGGAGGTGACGCCGCCGGTTACGCCGGCTTTCAGGACCAGGTGAACCATCACTACATCAAGGTATGGGCGCCGGCGCTGCTCATGTCGGCGATCTCGGCCGGGATGATGATGTCCGACTACCCGATGATGTCAGGCGGGCCGTACGGCGCCGGCGGCTACTACATGAGTCCCGGCCAGATGGCGGCAATGGGCGCGGGGCAACAGCTCGGCCAGACGGCGATGGGCCGGATGGCCAACGTGCAGGTCGCGCCGACGATTCAGATTCGTCCCGGCTATCACTTCCGCGTGCTTGTCACGCGCGACCTGGTCTTCTCGGGACCATATCAGGACAACGGAGGAGCACAGCAATGAACCGGCAATGGATACTCCGCGTGATAGGCGTCATAGGCGGCGCCATAGCCATGGGCGTATCTGCCTTCGGCGGGTGGTTTCCGCTGGAGCTCGGTTACTGCTTCAACATCACGCCGAGCGAGCCGGTTGGCATTTACCGGCTGGTTCCAGGCGGAGCTGAGCGCGGCGCGCTGGTGCTGTTGGAGCAACCTCACGGCTTGGTGTCCTCGACATTGCGCCGTTACATTCCGGCCAAGCTGCCGCTGGTCAAGCGCGTCGCCGCGATTCCAAGCGACATGGTGCGTATCAACTCCGACGGCGTTTACGTCAACGGCGTGCGCTGGCCCGACAGCGTTCCGCTCTTTCATGACGATGAAGACCGGGCGCTGCATCCATATCCCTTCGGCGCCTATCGCATGGCGGCCGGGCGGTTGTGGGTAATGTCCAACCATCCACGCGGCCTCGACAGCCGCTACTTCGGCCCCGTGCCGGCCGCCAGCGTCATCTCGCGGCTTGAACCGATGCTTACATGGACGAGCGCGCCGCTCGCCCAATGGCTGGCCCTCGCCTATGCACTCTGCCTCGCGGCGCTGGGAATCGTGGCGGCCGTCACGACCATCAACGCGCTTTCCGCGCGGGTCATCCGCCCGTGCGAAGCCAGACAGCAATAAGGAGGTTCCCATGAAGCTCGCCAAACTCGAAAAGCAGCTCCCATCGGCGCAGGTCAACGTCACGCTGCCCGGCGGACTCAAGGTTCAACTAGACGGCTACGCCGCCTACTACCAAAACGTCCATGGCGAAACCATCGGCGTGCGCAAACTCATAGTCGAGATACTCCGCAATTTCATCGATTCCGACCGTGAGTTTCACTCATGGCTCAAGCGAAATTCCAATGGCTTTACTAACGCGAACGGCGGCCCCGCCCATCCGGCAGTGCGGTGAGGTTGTGGCATGTCCCGGCGTATCAGGTGTGGCGTGAGGTCCGTTGACGCGCTTCGCGCGTTTTTCCTGCTGATGGGATGGACCGCTCCCCGCTCGGATAACGGCCTCGAAGGGCCACGATGGTACGTTCGACCATCGACAACAGCGAAGCGAGGAGGGTCCGCAGTGAAGGTTACAACGTTGGGAATTGATCTGGCAAAGAACGTGTTCCGGGTGCACGGCGTCGATGCGCGCGGCAAGACGGTGGTGAGCAAGTCGCTGACCC
>JAJYAR010000254.1 GCA_021779435.1 bacterium | reverse complement strand
AGGTGAAGCTCGAGGCCCACGGCATCGCGATCCTCGACGTCTGATCGTCCGAAATACACTCAACAGCACGGCGCGCCCTCACCGGCGCGCCGTTTTTGCTTTCTGCCTGAGGTAGGGCGGGACCGCTGGGGCCGCCGGGTCTGTTCCGAGTAGCGCGGCGCTTCAGCCCGCGCCGACAACGCCCCGGTAGCGGGCTTGAGCACCGCTCCACCTCGGACCGTCCGGCTTGGCGTTGGACGTTCAGTGTTCGACCTGAATACTGATGTTGAACCACGAATGGACACGAATGCACACGAAGGATCGATCCAGTTTGAACCACAGATGAACTCAGATGGACACGGATTCGAGCCAAGGCAGGAGTGACCGTGAAGTGCGCGAATGGGCGCGAAGCCGTGTGGCGGTCTCGGACCTTCGCGTCTGTTCGCGCACTTGGCGGTTCATATCGTTCGGAGGTGCGTGAACCAGTGTCCGCACCAATCAGTGCCACCTCCGCAATCGGGCATCCGCCAGCTCAAGGTATTCCCCGTGAACTCCGTGTCGGAGCTCCGTGCTCTCTGTGGCCGGTCTGATTTCGAAATCCAGGTTGGATGTTCAGTGTGTATGATGTCGCTGCGCTCGGTACGATGTTGGATGTTCAGGTTGTGGCTCCCCTCTCGCCTCTGGCCTCATGCCTGAAATTCTGCATTCTGCATTCTCCATTCCACATTAGCAGGCACCGCCTGCGCATTCCGTGCCTCCTCCCGTCTCCACTTCCGCCACGCTGACCGGCGTCGTTGAACGAATCATCTTCTTCAACGAGGAGAACCATTACACCATCGCGGAGTTCAGGCCCGACGACCCTGACGCACGCAAAGACCCGAAGTCTGCCCGCCCAGAGGCGGTCACGATCGTTGGCACGCTCCCGGGCGTCGAATGCGGTGAGACGCTGCACCTCCAGGGCGAATGGACGCGTCACGCCCAGCACGGCGCCCAGTTCAAGATTGCCTCGTTCAAGAGCGAGCTGCCGGCCAGCGTGTACGGGATTCGGAAATACCTCGGCAGCGGTCTCGTTCCCGGCATCGGCAAGGTTTACGCCAACAAGATCGTCGACGTGTTCGGCACGGACACCTTCCGCGTCCTCAGCGAGGAATCCGCCCGGCTGCGCGAGGTCGAGGGAATCGGCGCCAAGCGCGCAGCCGCGATCAAGAAGGCCTGGGACGAAAAGCGCACCGAACGCGAGCTGTACATCTTCCTCCAGACGTACGGCGTCACGCCGAGCCAGTGCGTGAAGCTGGTCAAACAGTACGGAGCCGAGGCCAAGAAAGTTCTCACCACCCAGCCGTACCGCGTCGCCCGCGAAATCGACGGCATCGGGTTCAAGACCGCGGATCGCATCGCAATCAACCTCGGGTTCGCCAACGACGCCCCACCGCGGCTCGATGCCGGCATTCTCTTTGCCCTCGAAACGCTTCAGGAGGAGGGCCACACCGCATTTGGCGAAACGGACCTGCGCGACTACACCGCCAACCTGCTCGAGACCGACTCCCAACGTGTCGAGGCCCGGATCGCCGCCCTCGTGGAGGCGAGGGCCATCGTTCGACATGGCCCTTCGGGCATTTCAAATTCCAAATCTCAAATTTCAAACACCCGGCCCGCGCCAGCGGCCGTCGACCTCAAATCTCAAATTTCAAATCTGAAATCCAGCCCGCCGGCTGGGTCCTCCCCTCCCGCCTCCGGCTCTCTCAACGCTCCGCCCTCAGCTCGCAACTCGCTCGTTCAGCTTCCCCACAACGATCGCGCCGAGCAGAAGATCGCCACGACGGTCGCCCGGTTGCTCCGCGTCGCAAGCGGTCTTCCTCCGATCAAGGTCGATGCCGCGGTGCAGTGGGCGGAGAAGAAAGCCGGTTTCGCGTTCGCCGACCTGCAGCGTACCGCCCTGAAGAACGCCCTCACCAGCAAGGTCTCGATTCTCACCGGCGGACCGGGAACGGGCAAAACCACGATTTTGCGCGCGCTCGTCGACATCCTCAAAGCCAAGCGGGTTCGCGTCCATCTCGCCGCCCCGACAGGCCGCGCCGCGCAGCGACTCGCCGAGACGACCGGCGGTTACGCCTCCACCATTCACCGGCTGCTTCGTTACGATGCCGCCGAGGGAGGCTTCACCGCGAACGAGAATTCCCCACTGGCAACCGACTACCTCGTGATCGACGAGGCCTCGATGCTCGACACCCGGCTCGCCGCCGCCCTCGTCCAGGCCGTGCCGTCACGCGCCCACCTGCTTCTCGTCGGCGACACCGATCAGCTGCCCAGCGTCGGTGCCGGCAATGTGCTCAAGGACCTCATCGCCGTCAGCGGCTCCGCCGCTTCCCATTTCAAATCTCAAACTTCAGATTTCAAATTCACGCTCCCGGTCACCCGCCTGTCCGTGATCTTCCGCCAGCAGGGCCAGAGTCAGATCGTGACGACTGCCCACGCGATCAACTCGGGCGACCCGTCTCTTCCGCCCGTCCTCAGCGACGTGTCCGGCGCCCAGGTCTGGGCCGACCTGAATTTCATCGCAGCCACCGACGCGACGGACTGCGTCAACAAGGTCATCGAACTCGTCACCCGCTTCATCCCGCAGGCGTTGAAGTGGCCGCACCCGGTGCGCGACGTCCAGGTGCTCGCCCCGATGCACAAGGGCGTGGCTGGCGTCGCCAACCTGAACGTGCAACTCCAGGGCGCGCTCAACCCGAACCAGCGCGGACTCCGCACCCTCGGTGGCGAGTACCGGCCCGGCGACAAGGTGATCCAGCTGCGAAACAACTACGACAAGAACCTGTTCAACGGTGACATCGGGACGGTCGTGTCGATCGACACCGAGGCAGGCACTCTCGACGCCGAATTCGACGGCGAGCGCCACCTGTTCGAGCGAGCCGAGTTCGGCGATCTCGCTCTGGCGTACGCCATCAGCATCCACAAATCGCAGGGCAGTGAATACCCGGTCGTGATCGTGCCGCTCCTGAAGGCACACTTCATGATGCTCCAGCGAAACCTGATCTACACCGCGGTCACCCGCGGGAGGAAGAAGGTGTTCATCGTCGGCGAGCCGGCGGCCTACGCGATGGCCGTTCGCAACAGCGAAGCCAAGCAGCGGCTGACGCACTTGAAGGAGAAGCTGACGCTCGCCTCGCGGGCATAGCCTCCGGAATCGCAGATAAATCTGCTCCTACAGCCAGGCCCGGCGCCCCCCGCTGTAGGAGCAGATTTTTCTGCGATTCGTTGCCGGCCGGTTCGCCACCCGACCCGACGTAGGTGGCGGCGAGCGCGGAGCGAGCCGGGGATCGGGCCGCAAGCAGCGGCTCTGTAGGAGCAGATTTATCTGCGATGGTTGGGGCCCGAAATGCCTTCGGCGCCCCGCCCCACCCGATCCATCGCGAATCTGTTCGCTCCTACTGCCGAACCCGGAAGCCCACTAGAGCGTCACGCCGTCCTTGAAGATGGCGATCTCGCGGAAGCCGTTCAGCTCGTTGCGCGCGGGCTGGCCGTTGGCGGTCTCAATCACCTGCGCGAGCAGGCTCTCGGCGAGCGAGGCCATCGTCTCGCCTTCGAGCAGCTTGCCGGCGTTGAAATCGATCCAGTTCGCCTTGCGCGCGGCCAAGTCGCTGTTCGTCGCGATCTTGAACGTCGGCACCGGGCCGCCGAGCGGCGTGCCGCGTCCGGTCGTGAAGAGCACCGCGTGAACACCCGCCGCCGCCAGCGCCGTCACCGACACGATGTCGTTGCCGGGGCCGGTCAGGAAATTCAGTCCGCGCTTCTGGACGCGAGCGCCGTACGGAAGGATGTCCACAACCGGCGACGTGCCGCCCTTCTGCAGGCAGCCGAGCGACTTCTCCTCCAGCGTCGTGATCCCGCCGTCCTTGTTTCCTGGAGACGGGTTTTCGTACACGACCTGGCCGTGACGAAGGAAGTACTCCTTGAACCCGTTGATCATCGACACGCAGCTGTCGAACACCGGACGCGTCACGCACCGGTTCATGAAAAGCGCCTCCGCGCCGAACATCTCCGGCACTTCGGTCAGCACGGACGTGCCGCCGCGCGCGATCAACTGATCGGAAAATGCGCCGACGAGCGGGTTCGCAGTGATGCCGGAGAAACCGTCCGAGCCGCCGCATTTCAAGCCGATCTTCAGCTCGGCGACGGAGATCCGCTCGCGATGGAAGCCCGCGGCGTACTCGATCAGAGAATCCAGCATCCTGCGGCCCGCGGCGAGTTCGTCGCTGTGCTCCTGCGCCACCATGAACTGGTAGCGCGGCGCCTCGGCGTTCGGAATCAGCTTCCGGAAGCTGGCCATCGTGTTGTTCTCACAACCGAGACCAATGACCAGGACGCCCGCGGCGTTCGGATGCTGCGCCAGCGCGGCGAGGATCCGCTGCGTGGTCGCGTGATCATCTCCGAGCTGTGAGCAGCCATACGGATGCGGAAGCGCATAGACCCCGCTGATGTTGCCGGGCAGCGTCCGGGCGCTCAGCTGGCGGGCAAGCGTGTGCGCGATCTCGTTCACGCAGCCGACCGTCGGGATGATCCAGATCTCGTTGCGAATGCCGACCTCGCCGTTCGGACGTCGGTAGCCGAGAAACGTCCGGCCGTCGTCGATCGGAGCCAGCGGCTCGATCGCCGGCGCGTACTGGTAGTCCAGCACGCCTTCCAACCCGGTGCGGACGTTGTGCACGTGCACCCAGTTGCCGTCGGCGATGTCGGTTGTCGCGCGTCCGATCGGCTGGCCGTACTTGATGATGGCCTCACCCGTGCGGATCGGCCGGAGCGCGAACTTG
>JAJYAR010000253.1:913-4804 GCA_021779435.1 bacterium | reverse complement strand
TCCCGCCGGGCTCGAAGAAGTCGGAGCCGGCATCCGCGAACGCCTCGCCGAAGAGAAGCGAAAACGCGCCCTGGACCGCTTTCTGGACCACCTGCGCGCCCGCGCCGTCATCGAGACGCTGGCATGAGCTCGAACGTCCCCATCCACCACGAACCCGGCACGCCGCATCCCTGCTGCGCTCCCACCAAACAACGCGCCGCCCTGCTGAACCTCTCCCGCGAAAATTCTAGCGAGATGCCGCGCATCCGCTCCGGTTCCACCGATGGCATGATCCGGCTCGACGGCGGCCCGTTCCTGATGGGCACCGGCAGCGACGAAGGCTTCCCCGCCGACGGCGAAGGGCCCGTGCGCGAGGTCACCATCGATCCTTTCTTCATCGACTTCCGTCCCGTCACCGCCGGACAATTCCGCGAGTTCACCCGCGCCACCGGCTACCTCACCGAAGCCGAGCGCTTCGGCTGGTCGTTCGTCTTCAAAGGCCACATCCCGGCGGAACGGTATAGCGAATTAGTTGAGGATACCGTGCCCGCCGCGCCGTGGTGGTGCAAGGTGAGCGGCGCCTCCTGGCAGCATCCCGAAGGGCCGGACTCCTCCGTCGCCTCCCGCGAATCCTACCCCGTCACGCAGGTTTCCTGGAACGACGCGGCGGCCTACGCGGCCTGGGCCGGCAAACGCCTTCCGACCGAGGCGGAATGGGAATACTCGTCCCGCGGCGGCCTGGAACAAAAGCGGTTTCCCTGGGGCGACGAGTTAACGCCCGAAGGGCGCCATCTGTGCAACGTCTGGCAGGGCGAGTTCCCCGACATCGATCTCGCCGAGGACGGCTACGCCGGTCCGTGCCCGGTGGACGCGTTTCCCCCCAACGGCTACGGCCTCTACACAATCACGGGAAATGTTTGGGAGTGGTGCCGGGACTGGTTTCACCCCGCCTTCCATCTGTTCGCTACCCGTCACAACCCGGTGGGTCCTCCGGACGGGGCGTCGAAAATCATGAAGGGCGGCTCCTACCTCTGCCACGCCTCCTACTGCAATCGCTATCGCGTCGCCGCGCGCACCGCGAACACGCCGGACAGCGCCACGACCAACATCGGCTTCCGCTGCGTCCGGGACGTTTAGTTCACCTCTACTTTTTGAACAGATTGTCGAACGCGGCGCGCGCGTCGTTCGGCGACTTCGGAGCCGGCGCGGCGGCGCGCGGGTTCACCACGCCCTGCTGCGCCACCGGGGCGGCGTCGCGAGCTACGGTCACCCGTGGGCTGAACAACGCGCAGTCGTTGGCCTGGTCCTTCGCCGCAATACGCGCCGGAATCGGCTTCAGACACTGGAACCGCGTCGAGGGCTCGAAATGCGCGCACTGCTTGCAGCAATGCAGCGCGGTTCCGCACTTCGGGCAGGTCGCCGGAAAGTCGGAACCCGTGGGCAGCGCCGTCGAGCAGTTAAAGCAGCGCGCCGCCACCACCGTTTGCACCAGACGCGGCAGCCGCGGCCCCGTTATGTCGATCGGGGGTTTCGGACCCGAAGGCCGTGGCCGGTCCTCCCGGCGGTCGCCACTGGAACTGCGGCCCGAGTCCATGTACCCGCGTTGGCGGTACTTACGGTCATCGTCCATTGAGGTTTACTCCAGAGCGGCGCTCGCCGCTCCCGTTTCTTTCCCGCCCGCGCACGGGGCGGTACACCGTTCGCGTTCGGTCCACCGAGTCTCCTCCGGCAACACGAGACGGGAGATTCCCTTCGCCGCTTTCGATCCCATCCGCTAAAACAAACCCATTACGGGCCATCGCTGCGGATTTATTCGTTGAAGAGGATCAGGGGGTCGCCACAGGAACCACAACAAGGAGGGTATGAAGTTCCTGCCTTACGGCTCACCTCATATTTACCACGGATCGCTCCGCGAATCCAGTAAATTATTCGCCCCCCCATTTCAACGGGCAGTGACACGGCCGCGTCAACGGGTCGTCATAGTGATTGGGACTGATCCGCAACGAGTAACCCAGCCTCCCGCTTCGCCTCGGAATATAAATGTCGGAGTAAGTATAGGTCTGCCCCTGCTGCCCGCTCGGCCGCAGCAGCATCACTTGCGTGTCTTCCAGCTTCCCCGTGGACCCGATGCGGCCGATCACCGCTTCCACGCGCACGTCGCTCGGCGACAGTCCGGCCAGGTCCACCACGGCGAGCAGCGGCACCGGCGTCCCCGTCAACACCGGCCCCGCCGGTCCCGCGCCGATATCGATAAATCTCACCTCACCCCAGGCGCTGTTGACCTGTTCCGTCCAGCGCGTAAAACTGCGCGCCGCCTCGAACTCGTTGGCGCGCATGTTGCTCCAGCCCATATGCGCCGGCCCGTACATCTCGTTCATGTATTCCTGGATCATCCGCAGACAATTGAACCGGGGCGTCGCGAAATGCAGGGATTGTTTCATGCGCCGCACCCACTCTTCCGGCACGCCCGCATCGTTGCGGTCGTAATACATGGGAACGATCTCGTTCTCCAGCAGAGAATAGATCGCCCGGGCGTGGGCCTCGTCCTGCTCCGGCGAATAAGGCTCGCGGTCGCCGATCGCCCATCCGCCCGAGCTTTCGAACGCCTCGTCGAACCAGCCGTCGAGAATGCTCAGGTTCAGCACCCCGTTGATCGCCGACTTCATCCCGCTCGTGCCGCAAGCCTCCTCGCCCCGCCGCGGGTTGTTCAGCCACACGTCGACGCCCTGCACCAGTTCCCGCGCCACGTCCATGCCGTAGTCTTCGAGGAAAACGATGTGCCGCGAAAGCTGGGGGTCGCGCGAAAGCTGCACAATCTCGCGGATCAGCATCTTGCCGGGCATGTCTTTCGGGTGCGCCTTCCCGGCGATCACCACCTGCACCGGGCGCTTGGGATTCGTCAGAATCTGCTTCAGCCGGTCGCGGTCAAACAAAAGCAGCGTGGCGCGCTTGTACGTTGCGAAACGCCGGGCGAATCCGATGGTCAAGGCGTCCGGGTCGAGCACTTCCGCCAGACGCCGCTGCTCGCTCGGCGACGCCTTGCGGTTCAACGCGCTCGCGGTCGTCCGGTCGCGCACAAACATAGTCAGCGCGCGCTTCCGCCGGCGGTGCGCTTCCCACAGATCCTGGTTGGCTATGTCGTCCACCTGCTCCCAGATCTTGGCGTCCGTGTAGCCTTCCCGCCACTCCGGCGCCAGCGCCTGGTCGTATACCTGCGCCAGGTCCCCGCTCAGCCACGATGGCAGATGCACGCCATTGGTCACCGAAGTGATCGGCACTTCCCACACCGGAAGTTTCGGCCACAGCCCCTGCCACATCGTCTGCGACACCTCGCGGTGCAGGCGGCTCACCGCGTTGCGAAGCGCCGAGCAGCGGAGCGCGAAAATCGCCATCGAGAACGGATCGCCGCCTCCCGCGCCCTCGTACCGGCCCAACTCCAGGAACTGGTCGAACGGGATCCCGTTGTCCCGGCAAAACGGCTCGAAGTAGGCGTACATCATGCCCGTATCGAACAAGTCGATCCCGGCCGGAACCGAAGTATGCGTCGTGAAAACATTGCCGCGCCGCGAGGCTTCCAGCGCCTCTTCAAACCGCAGCCCGTGCTCCTGCATCAGCAGCCGGATTCGCTCGAGCGCCAGAAACGCCGAGTGCCCCTCGTTCATGTGGAACACGGTCGGCTCGATGCCGAGCGCCCGCAAACAGCGCATGCCTCCGATTCCCAGCACAATCTCCTGACGAATGCGTTTGTCGTTATCGCCTCCGTAAAGTTGATCGGTGATTTCGCGGTCTTCCGCCGAGGCGTTCTCCGTCTTCAACGCGCGATCCAGGCTGTCGAGGATCGGTAACACCTGCTTCAACGCGTCAGCGAGCGCGTAATCGCGGAAATCCTGCTGCTCACGAACGCTGCGCTTG
>JAJYAR010000253.1:0-903 GCA_021779435.1 bacterium | reverse complement strand
ACTTTGATCGCCACTTCTCCGCCGGGCAGCGTCACTTTCACGAACACCTCGGAGCCGTCCGCGCGCGTGTACGGCTTCACCGGAAGCGTGTAGAAGTCGTTCACGGGGTACCGTTCCTGCTGCACGCCGTCCGGATTCAGACGCTGCGTCAGGTAGCCCTTCTGATAGAGCAGCCCGATCGCCACCAGCGGGAACGCCGCATCGCTGCACGCCTTCAGATGATCGCCGCTCAGCACACCCAGGCCGCCCGAGTAGATCTGCATGCAGTCCACCAGGCCGTACTCCATGGAAAAGTACGCGATCAGCCGGCCGTCGTTGTATTCGCTTTCGTTGCTCAGGTATTGATCCAGCCGCTGGCAGGCGCGGCGGTAAACGGCCAGGTACCGCGAGTCGCCCGCGGCCTTCTCCAGCACCGTTTGCGACACCCGGCCCAGGAACAGAACCGGGTTGTGCCCGCAGGACTTCCACAGCACCGGATCGAGCCGGCGGAAAACCGCGCGCACGGAATGATCCCAACTCCATAAGAGGTTGTAGGCGATCTCGTTCAGCCGCTCCAGTTTGGCGGGCAGCGCCGGCCGGACGAGAAATTCCTTGATGGGTTGGATCTGATACGACATCGCGAACTGCCTATTCTAGAACCCTGGTGCAGGGTTGGTAGTCGTTCGCTCCGGCGCCTTTTCTCGTCCGCCCCGGGTGGGCCGCTAAACTGGGAGCTTGCAACTGGCCCTTATCGGTTATGGCTCGGTCGGCCGCGCCTTCGCCCGCTTGATTGAGACGCAGCGCGAGCGCTACCCGTTCAGCGCTCTGCGGGAGGAGGCGAACGTGTTGATCTTCCCGAACTTGAGCGCGGGGAACATCGCCTACAAGTTGTTGAATCACCTCGGCGGGGCGACGGCCATCGGG
>JAJYAR010000252.1 GCA_021779435.1 bacterium | reverse complement strand
GGTGGTGACTTCCACACCTCGGGTCAGGTGGTGCTCCGGGTGTCCTGGCGTGCGACTTCCCCACTGTCGGAAGCTGCGGATGTCGTCGAGCGTGAGGTCGTAGCCGGTCAGGTGCAACAGGCTGTAGAGCAGCATGCTTGCGTGCCCGGCCGAGAGCACGAAACGGTCGCGATCCGGCCAGTCCGGGTTGGCAGGGTTGTGGCAAAGGTGACGGGTCCACAGCACATAGGCCATCGTGGCAGCGCCCATGGGCATCCCGGGGTGGCCCGAGTGCGCATTCTCGATTCCGTCGATGGCCAGGGCGCGAATCGTGTTGATGCAGAGGCCCTCGAGTTCGGAGAGGGGGGTGTGGACGGTTGGAGCGGGCGTTGTCTCGTTCATGATGGAGGAGGCCTTCCTGCCTGAAATTTTTGTGCAACGCAAAGATATTCGCCCCCGGGGTCGGTGAACCCGGTGTTCGGGAAGGCGAGGAAGGGCCCTTCTGCACCGGGTCGGCTTCCCCTGTCTCGTGCGGGATGTCCGTGATCTCGTGCGCGCCATCGGGACGTTTTCTTTGCACAGGAAGAAAGACAAAGACCCTCGGAAGAATCCTCACGGGGAAAAATCGGGGCAGAAAGACCGGAAGGAAAAAGGAGCGGACCGGCCGGCCGAGAAGGTTTCCCCGTGATGAAGCCCAGGACGAGGCCCGCCCTTCTGCCCCGCATCACGGTGTGGCTGACGCTCGTGGCCCTGCTGGTGCCCGGTTTTCAGCCCTGGACGCGGGGTATTTCCTCCCGTTGCACCGGTGATGCGTGCTGCACGACGATGGCGTCCTCTGCGGCGTGCGCCTGCGCTCTGGCCCTGCCCTGCTGTTGCCGATCGTCTGCCGGCATGCCGTGCTGCTGCCGGCCATCTGTGCCGCCCGCTGTTCTGCGTTCGGCGACGCTCGGGAGCGCCTTCTGGCCGGTCGCGTACCGCGCTGCCCTTCCGATCGATGGTGCGGTCACCGCCACGGCCCGTGGCGCGCTTGTTTCCCTTCCGCTCGCGCCCCGCCCCGCAGGGGTCTCGGTCGGCGCGGCCCGGGCGCCTCCATCCCTTTCCGTGCTGTCCCTGTCGTAGTCCGTCCATTTTGCGGCAAGCGCCGCGATGGGACTGCAGTTTCACGTACGGAGATGGTCTCTTTCATGAATTCTTTCCGTTTCTCGTTTCCTGTCCGCACGTTCCGATTCACGCTGTTTGCATGGTTGCTGGCCTGTGTGCCCGCCTTCTGTGCGCCCCTTCACGCGGGACCGTATCGTATCACGCTTCACACCGCACCGGCCGTGGTTCCGGTGGGCGCGGCCCGTGTCTTCCTGACCGTCACGGATTCCCACGCAAGACCCGCGCCGCATCTTGCCCTCACGGTCCTGGCGCAGATGCCCGGCATGCCGATGGGAGAACGCACGGCCCCCGCTCGCCCCGTCGCCGGCCGGCCGGGCACCTATGAAGCGCCGGCCCGTTTTGCAATGGCCGGTACCTATCGCGTGACCATCACCGTACAGGGGCCCCTCGGAAAGGGGCGGGTGGTGACCTCTCTTGCGACCGGTGCGGTGGGGCAAAGAGGTGCCGTCGTGCCACGGACCGCCCGGCTTGCCTTCTGGGGTGAGGAAGCCTGCGAAGGGACGCTCTCTTTCCGTCGCCACCCCTGAGACCGGGTCCGGGAACCCTCCGGTGGCGCATGCCGCCGGAGGGCATCGCCAGACCATCCTCCTTGCGTGCCGATGCCGGGTCGCGTGCGCTTCAAACGCGCCGATCCGTTCCTGTTTTCCCGTTTCAGGTCCTCCTCGCCGTAGGTCCCTGCGCCATCCCGTCGCGGTGGGCCTGAGCTCTGTATGGAGAACGTTTTATGGTTTCTCGTTGCTCGCGGCCCGCGCTCGCGGTTGGATTCGCACTGTTCGCCTGGTTTCTGGCCTGCGTGCCGGCTTTCGGTGCGCCCCTTCCCGCGGGGCCGTATCGCATTGCGCTTCGCACCGATCCGGCCGTGGTTCCGGTGGGAACGGCCCGCATCTTCCTGACCGTCACGGATGCCCAGGCACGGCCTGCCCCGCATCTCGACCTCACGGTCCTGGCGCAGATGCCCGGCATGCCGATGGGGGAACGCGCGCTCCCGGCAGACCCGGTTGCCGGGCAACCGGGAACGTATGAAGCGCCGGCCCGCTTTGCGATGGCCGGCACCTACCGCGTGACCATCACCGTGCAGGGTGCGCTCGGAAGCGGGCGGGTTGTGACGTCGCTCTCCACCGGCAGGGTGGGAGGAACCGCCGCGTGGCCGTGGGGATGGCTCCTGGCCGGTGCGGGCATCCTCCTGACGCTCCTCTTCCTGGTCGCGCGGCGGGGATGGCGCACACGCATCCGCCTTCGATCGTCCCAGGTCGCGGGGCTTTTTGTTCTGGGGGGGGTCGTTCTGGGGGCGCTTTATGCGGTGTCTCATTTTCGACGTCCGAACGCCATGACGCCCCTGGAGGCACAGACCATGGAAATGAACGTGCCCCCGCCGCCCGGGGTCCTGCCGGTCGTGCTGGCCACGGCTTCCATCGGGACGGTGGCGCAGATCGTCCGCGAAGAGGGACAGGCCGTCGGCTACACGGAACAGGCCATCGCGGCGCGGGTGACGGGTGTGATTCTCGCTATGCCGGTCTATGTCGGCAGCCGGGTGAAGCGCGGGGAACTTCTCGCCCGTCTCGACACGACCCAGCTCGCACCGGCCCTGGCGGCGCAGCGTGCCGTCCTCGCCACGCGTGAGCTCGGTGTGCGCGCGGCCCGGGCAGACGTGGACGTGGCGCGAGCCGAGCTCGTCCGTGCCCGCGCGGACCTGGCCACCCGTCAGAGTGCCATCGAGGTCGCACAGTCCACCCTCGCGTCGGCGCGGACCCGGGTTCCGGCGGTGCGCGCAGATCTCCTGGCCGCGCAGGCCGATGCACGTTACTTGCGCGAGGAGGAAGTACGTTCCCATCGTCTGCGCGCACTGGGAGCCTACTCGGTCGAGGAGGATGAGAAGACCACCGCCCGGGCCGTGGCGGCGTTTGCGCGCGTGATGCGGACGCGCGCGCAGTTGCGGGGGGTGCATGCGGACGTCCGGTCTGCCCGCGCGGCACGAGACATGGCGCGGACCCAGGCGGCGGGGAGTTCGGCCCGCGTGGTCTCGGCCCAGGCCTCCATGTTCGCTTTCGTGGCGCGGGAATCTGCGGCTCGTGCCCAGGTGGCCCAGGCACGAGCCACCCTGGTCGCGCAGCGTGCCATGCTCGGGTACGCGATGATTCGTGCCCCGGGGGATGGCGTGGTGACCGCTCGCCTCATCAGTCCGGGGACGCTGGTCTCGCCCGGCCAGGTCATCCTGCGGATGGCGCAGATTCAGCCGATCCGTCTGCAGGCGAACGTGGCCGTGGAGGAGATGGCGAACGTTCGAGTGGGTATGCCGGTCCGCATCTGGTCGGCAGATGGTGCGAACGAAAGGCCGGTGCACGCCTTGATTACCTCGGTCGAGCCGGCTGTCGATCCGACCTCCCACACCGGCGTGGTGGAGGCCGTCTATCGCAATGCGCACGACCGTTTCCTGCCGGGAAGTTTCCTGGAGATGGCACTGCCGGTGCGCCGGGCCGTCCACGCCGTCGTGGTGCCAGAAGGAGCCGTGCGTGAGCGCCCGGGGAGGCGCACCGAATTTTTCGTGTGGGCGGCCGCACCGCTTGGCGGCCGCCGCTATCGCGTCCACGCGGTGCGGGTGCAGCGTCTTGCGGACGACGGCACGCGCGTGGCGGTGCGCGGGCTTCAGGCGGGTAGCCGGGTGGTGGACGTGGGCGGGGAGTCGCTATTCGAAGGGGACATGGTGTGCGACGAGGCGGGGACGTCGTCTCGCAAACCTGTTTCCGCACGTTCTCAAGTGGTCACCGTGCGGATCACGGAGAACGGTTTTGTTCCGGCGCGGGTGGATGCGCCGACGGACGCCCCCCTGTGCCTCGTCTTCCTGCGCACGACCAACCAGACCTGCGCGACCCGCATCGAACTGCCCGCGCTGGGTATTCAACGCACGCTGCCGCTGAACCGTCCGGTCCGGGTGTGGATCCCGCCCGGTCGAAGCGTGTCGTTCATGTGCGGCATGCACATGCTGCACGGGACGGTGGTGCGACGATGAAGAAGCGGGCGCAGGGTGCCCTTTCCGTCCTTCCTCGCTGGTCCATCGATCATCCGCAGGCGGTTATCGCGTTCTATACGGCCGTCCTGGCGCTGGCCGCCATGGCCATTCACGGGACCATTCCTCGTCGCTTTGCCCCCTACGTGCAGAGTCCGATGCTCGGTGTCGTTACCATGATGCCAGGGTTGTCGGCACAGGACATGGAACGCGATTTCAGCAAACCGATCGAGGAGCAGCTCATCAACATTGAGGGATTGCGCTTCATCCGTTCGAGCTCCCAGGACGGGTTCTCGATGGTGACTCTGGAGTTCCACTACGGAACCGACATGCACCGGGCGCTCACCGAAGTCAACTCGCTCATGAACCTGGTCGCGGCAAGTTTGCCCGCGAGCGGGGCCAATCTCAAGCCGTCCTTCGTCGTTCCCATCGATCCGCTCAACATTCCCGTGCTGTCGTTGAGCCTGACCGGAGACCCGAAGGATGGGTGGAATCCACCCGCAGTTCGTCAGTTTGCCGAGAACACCGTCGTGGCTCGCCTGAAGGCGGTTCCATCCGTCGAGTCGACGGTCATCTTCGGGGGCTATCACCGTCAGATGCAGGTCATCGTCGATCGGACGAAGCTTGCGGCCTATGGGCTCTCCATGCTCGATGTCAAGCGGGCCATCGATCGTTTCAACACGAGCCGGCCG
>JAJYAR010000251.1 GCA_021779435.1 bacterium | reverse complement strand
TTCGATCAAGAATTCGGCGCAGCGGAACGATTGCTCGAAATAGTCCGAGGCGAAATAGCGGTTGTCCTCGGCGCCGTCCTGCCAGTCGAAGCCGAGCCAGCGCACGCTGTCGGCGATGCTGTCGACGTACTCCTGCTCCTCCTTCGTCGGGTTGGTGTCGTCGAAGCGCATGTGGCAGCGCCCGTGGAAGTCGCGCGCCAGGCCGAAGTTGAGGAAGATCGATTTGGCATGGCCGACGTGCAGGTAGCCGTTCGGCTCCGGCGGGAAGCGGGTGCGGATCCGCGCGGCGTCGAGGCCGCCGAGGTGCTGGAAGTCGCCGTCGCCGGGAGCGCCGTTCCAGCGCCGACGGGCGAACCGGTTGGCCGCCAGGTCGGCGGCGACGAGGTTGCGCAGGAAGTTCGCGGCAGGGGCGGGGTTGGTGTTGCGGTCGTGTTTTTCCATTTCGGATCCTCCGGCATCGCGCGCCGGTTGCGGCGCCATGCGCCGTCATCCGTCGTTGATCCCACGCATCTTACTTCGCGCGCCGGCTCTTGACGGCACGGTTGGCGTGCGATTACTCTGGAATCGATCGGGCAGCGGTTCTGCCCGCGAATGCCTTGCCGCGGGAGGGTATGCGGAATGTGGCCCTATCCGAATCGAATCGCGCACCGCGGCGGCGGCGTATTGGCACCCGAGAACACGATCGCAGCCCTGAATGCCGCGCTGGGGTACGGTTACCACGCGGCGGAAGTCGATGCCGCGCTGTCGCGCGACGAAGTGCCGGTGCTGCTGCACGATGCATCGCTCGAACGGACGACCGACGGCAACGGCTGCGTGTGCGATTACAGCGTCGACGAATTGACCTGGTTCGATGCGGGGGAGCGGTTCGCGCCCGAGTTCCTGGGCGAGCCGATTCCCACGCTGGAGCAGGCCCTGCGGGCCTGTGCGCATTGGGGCATCTGGCTCAATGTCGAGATCAAACCGGTTCCGGGCTTCGAAAAGCAGACCGGAACGGCCGTCGCCCGGACGGTTGCCCGGTTTTGCGCAAAGAACGACATCGCCGGCGATCGTGCGCCGCTGCTGTCGTCGTTTTCCGTCGTTGCGCTGGAGGCGGCGCGACGGGCGGCTCCGCATTTGCCGCGCGGATATCTGGTTTCCCGCATCGGGCCGAAATGGCGCCGGACGCTGGAGCATTGCGGCTGTGCGAGCCTGCATTGCGAATACCACGCGCTCGACGAGGCCACCGCGCACGCGGTCAAGGATGCCGGTTTCAATCTGCTTTGCTACACCGTCGATGATCCGGTGCGGGTGCGAACCCTGGAGTCCTGGGGGGTGGACGCGGTGGTCGTGGACCGCATCGATCTGATCCCTCCCGACGAGGCGGCGCGCGCGAATGCGGCCGTCCGCGAGCCGCCGGTCAGTGCGCCTCTTTAGACACGCTCGACCCCAGAACCGCCCGCAGACGATCCGAGTCGAGAATCCGCAGGTGTTTCTGCTCGACCTCGATGAGCCCATCCTGCGCGAAGTGGGAAAGGGCCCGGCTGACGGTCTCGAGTTTCAAACCGAGGAAGCTGCCGATTTCCGCCCGCGTCATGCGCAGGACGAACTCCGTGCGGGAATAGCCGCGGGCTTCGAAACGCTGCGATAGGTTGAGCAGGAACGCCGCCAGGCGCTCTTCCGCCCGCATGCTGCCCAGCAGCAGCATGACGCCGTGCTCGCGCACGATCTCGCGGCTCATCACCTTGCGCAGATTGTTCTGCAGCGAAGGCACCGCAGCCGCGATCTCCTCGAGCCGTTCATATGGGAGGACGCAGACTTCCGTGTCCTCGAGCGCAACGGTGTCGCAGGTGTGGGCTTCGGCGGAGATCCCGTCGAGACCGACCACTTCGCCTGCCATGTGAAAGCCGGTCACCTGTTCGTGGCCGTCGGGCGACATGAGCGTGCTCTTGAGGAATCCCAGTCGCACCGCGTACAGCGATTCGAATCGATCGCCGGCGCGGAAGAGCGCCTCGCCGCGGCGGATCTTGCGGCGCGTGGCCACGATCTGCTCGACCTGTCCCAGTTCGGTGCCGGAAAGCCCGACGGGAAGGCACAGTTCGCGCAGGTTGCAGTTCGAGCATGCAACGCGCAGGCTCGCCAGACACGTGGAGGGAACGGCCATCTTCTCCAATTCCTTGATGGAGGACTTGCATCCTGTGCAACCGCGCCCCCAAGCCTCACATCTTACATTGGGGACGGTTGACGGCGATCAAACCACATCGCCACATGGCTGACATATTACCCGTCCTGAACGAGAACAAATAATCCATGTCATCGGCATGGAAAACGGGAAGCAGAAAGTGGATGATCGAGTCATAGATGCGGGCGCCTGCACGGCAGGACGGTCGGGGCGTCGCAAGCTGGTGGACCTCCCGGACCGGGCCACGATAAGCCGGTTCGACCAACCGGGGCCGCGGTACACCTCATACCCCACGGCGGACCGGTTCGTCGAGTCGTTCGATGCCGACACCTACCGGCATTGGCTCGGCGTGCGCACGGCCGGCGCGCAGCGGCCGATCTCCGTCTACATCCATATCCCCTTCTGCGACACGGTCTGCTACTACTGCGCCTGCAACAAGATCGCCACCAAGGATCGCGCCAAGGCGGCCGAGTACCTCGAGTTCCTCGAGCGGGAAATCGATCTGGTCGCGTCCGAGATCAAGGGGCGGGCGCGCATCGAGCAGCTGCATCTGGGCGGCGGGACGCCGACCTACCTGAGCAACGAGCAGCTCGAGCAGGTGCGCGACATGCTGCGCGCCCGCTTCGACCTCGCCGACCGCGGCGAATTCAGCATCGAGATCGATCCGCGCAGCGCGCCCGGCGACAAGATCCGCACGCTGGCCGGACTCGGCTTCAACCGCATGTCGGTCGGAGTCCAGGATTTCGATCCGGTCGTGCAGCAGGCGGTGAACCGGGAGCAGAGCTTCGAGATCACGAAGGAGAGCGTCGATGCGGCGCGCGCCTCGGGGTTCAAATCGATCAACCTCGATCTGATCTACGGCCTGCCCCACCAGTCGAACGCACGGTTCTCGAAGACGCTGGACCGGGTCCTCGAGGTCGGCCCCGACCGCATCGCGCTCTACCACTACGCGCACCTTCCGACCCGCTTCAAGCCGCAGCGGCGCATCGCGGCCGAGGACCTGCCGTCGTCGCAGGAAAAGCTCACGATCATGATCGACGCGATCCGCCGGCTCGGTGCCGCCGGATACGAATACATCGGCATGGACCATTTCGCGCGCGCGGATGACGATCTCGCCCGCGCCCAGCGCCACGGCTGCCTGCATCGCAATTTCCAGGGCTACAGCACCCGCCCGGATTGCGACCTGATCGGCTTCGGGGTGTCGGCGATCGGCAAGGTGGGCCCGACCTACGTCCAGAACGTCCGGACGCTCGACGAGTATTACGAGTCCCTGCGTGCGGGAGTGCTGCCGGTGCAGCGCGGTATCCAGCTCGACTCCGATGATCTGGTGCGGCGGGCCGTGATCATGGCGCTGATGTGCCAGTTCGAGGTCTCCAAGGAGGCGATCGCGGCGGCGCACCTGATCGATTTCAACGAGTATTTCGCCGCCGAGTTGCGGGATCTCACCCCCTATCAGGATGCCGGGCTGGTCGAGAACACGAAGGAATGGGTGAGCGTCACGCCCAAGGGCAAGCTGCTCGTGCGTGCCCTGGCGATGGTGTTCGACAAATACCTTCGCCACGACCAGCGGGCCCGGCCGTACTCGAAGATCGTGTAGCAGCGTCAAGGCCAAGGCGCTGCCACGGGCGGACCCGAGGTCCGCCCGTGGCAGCGGTGCCGATGCCGGGCATGTCGGCCTCCGGGTCCGCACGTATTCCCGCTATCATCCGCAGCAATTTCCGACCCATCCGGCCGCACCTGCGATGAAAAGCTCCGAAATCCGCGAACGCTTCCTGCAATTCTTCGTCTCGAAGGGGCATACCCGCGTTCGCGCCGCCTCGCTGATCCCCGCCAACGACCCCACGCTGTTGTTCACCAACTCCGGCATGGTGCAGTTCAAGGACGTTTTCACCGGCCGGGAAACCCGTCCCTACACCCGCGCGACCTCCTCGCAGAAGTCGCTGCGGGCGGGCGGCAAGCACAATGACCTGGAGAACGTCGGCTACACCGCGCGCCACCACACGTTCTTCGAGATGCTGGGCAACTTCAGCTTCGGCGACTATTTCAAGCGCGACGCCATCGCCTACGCCTGGGAGTTGCTGACGGCCGTCTACAAGCTGCCGGTGGATCGGCTGTGGGTCACGGTCTACCAGGACGACGACGAGGCCTTCGACATCTGGACCAAGGAGATCGGGGTGGCGCCGGAGCGCTGCATCCGCATCGGCGACAAGCCCGGCGCCGGGCGCTACGTCTCCGACAACTTCTGGCAGATGGCCGACACCGGCCCCTGCGGTCCCTGTTCCGAGATCTTCTACGACCATGGCCCCGGGGTTGCGGGCGGCCTCCCGGGATCGGCCGACGCCGACGGCGACCGCTACATCGAGATCTGGAACCTCGTGTTCATGCAGTTCGACCGCGACGCCGAGGGGACGCTCACGCCGTTGCCGCGCCCCTGCGTCGACACCGGGATGGGGCTGGAGCGCCTCTCCGCGGTGCTCCAGGGCGTGCACAGCAACTATGAGACGGATCTGTTCCGCAGCCTGATCGCGGCGGCGGCGCGCGCCACCGGCACCGCGGACCTCGCGGACAACTCGCTCAAGGTCATCGCCGACCACATCCGCGCCTGCGCCTTCCTGATCGTCGACGGCGTGATCCCCGGCAACGAGGGGCGCGGCTATGTCCTGCGCCGCATCATCCGCCGCGCG
>JAJYAR010000250.1 GCA_021779435.1 bacterium | reverse complement strand
GGGGCCGGGGGAAGCGCCGGAGGAGTACGTGGTGCGGCTGGCGCGGGAGAAGGCTCGGGCGGCGCGGGCGGAAGCGGGTGAGACCGTGCTGGGGGCGGACACGGTGGTGGTGGCGGAGGGCGTGGTGCTGGAGAAACCCGAAGACGAGGTGGACGCCGCGCGGATGCTTCGGGCGCTTTCGGGGCGGGCGCACGAGGTGTTGACGGGGTTCTGTTTGCGGCGCGGGGATGAGGAGAGCACGGGCGTGGCGCGGACGGTGGTGCGGTTTGCGGCGTTGACCGAAGCAGAGATCGCGTGGTATGCGGCGACGGGCGAGCCGCGGGACAAAGCGGGAGCCTACGCGATCCAGGGGCTGGCGTCGCGATTCATTGAAGGCATCGAAGGATGTTACTTCAACGTGGTCGGACTGCCGGTTCCGGTGATTTACCGGCGGCTGCGGGAGATGGGCGAGTTAGTGGAGTAAGTGGCGAGTTACTTCTTTTCGGCGAGAAGCTTCACGATCGCGTCGCGGATGTTTTTCGCCTGATTGTTCTCGTCGTTGAAATCGGCTTTACCGTCGTACTGGCCGCGGATATTGCCCTTGCGGTCGACGAAGGTCAGGAAGGGGACGTAGTGGCGGGAGGTGGGTTCGAAGCCCATGAAGCGCGCGGCGTTCTCATAGGCGATAGCGCCGACGGGGAAGGGCGGGCTGAAGTCCTTGATGAAGCCGGCGAGGTCGCTCGTCTGGGACTGAACGATGGCGCCTTCGATGACCTGAAGGCCGCGCGGGCCGAACTCTTTCTGCATGGAGGAAAGAATTCGCGTGGTGGCCTGGCAGTGGGGGCAGGTGGTGAGGATCATCGCGGCGACGACGACCTTGCCGCGGTACTGGCTGACGGTGACCTGGCCGCCGCTGGGGAGATTGATGGTGACGTCGCGCGATACTTTCGGGACGGAGGCGGCGCCGAGGGTAGCGGCGAGGGCGAGTGTTAAGACGGGTACGGAAAGACGAAATACACGCACGTTACAAATTATAGCGAAGCGGCGTGTCCGTTTCGGTGAGTCGTGCTCGGGCCGGGCCGCATCCAGTAACGCGAAGGAGATTACTCATGTATGTGATCGCTGGGGCGACCGGAAATACCGGCCATGTTGTGGCGTCGACGCTGCTCGAACAGGGGAAATCCGTGACCGTTCTGGTTCGCGACGCGGGGAAAGCGGCGGTGTGGCGGAAGAAGGGCGCGCAGGTTGCCGCGGCCTCGCTGGAGGACGCGAAGGCGCTTGGAGCGGTTCTGGCCGGGGCCGAGGGCGCATATCTGATTGTGCCGCCGAACTACGCGACTCCGGATCTGCTCGAGACGAACTTCGGTGTGGCGGACAGGCTTGCGGAGGCGGTGAAGGCGAGCGCAGTGGGCAACGTGGTGTTCCTTTCGTCGATCGGGGCGCAGCATGAGGGAGGCACGGGTCCGATCCGCGGCCTGCACCATGCGGAGAAGGTGATTTCGGCGGCTGCGAGGAATGTGACATTTGTTCGCGCGGCGTACTTTCTTCAGAACTGGGCGCCGAATCTTGCGGGGGCGCGCGCGGATGGTGTGCTGCACAATTTCTTGACGGCGGACCGGAAGATCCCGATGGTTTCGGTGGTGGACATCGGAAGGACCGCGGCGCGTTATCTGCTTGAACCGGCGAACGGCCGGCGGGTGGTGGAACTGGCCGGGCCGGAAGATTACAGCCCGCGGGATATCGCTAAAGTGCTGGTGGCAGCGCTGGGGAAGCCGGTGAAGCTGGAGACGCATCCGGTGGAAGCAGCGGGTCCTACTCTGACTGCGATGGGCTTCCAGGAAGGCACGGCGCGGCTGTATGCGGAGATGCTTGGCGGGATCAACAGTGGACACGTGGATTACGAGGGGGCGGGCGCGACATTCGTGCGCGGCAGCGTGACGGTGGCGGAGGCGATTGGTGAGATGCTCGGGCGGCAGGCTTGAGGAAGCGCGGGCCCATTCGTTAGACTCTCGGATGGTCCCCGGCGCAGGTTGGGCCGGGCGAAAATCCAACATGAAAACCATTCGCCGCGTCGCCGTGCTCGGAGCCGGCACCATGGGGTCGCGCATCGCCGCGCATTTTGCCAACGCCGGAATCCCGTCGCTACTGCTCGATGTGGTGACGCCGGATCAAGCTGACCGGAACCTCGCCGCGCGGCGGGGAATTGAGAACGCCGCCAAGCAGAAGCCGGGCGGGTTCTTCACGCCGGCGGCGATGGCGCTGATCGAGCCGGGGAATTTCGAAGACGACCTGGCGGGCATTGCGCGCTGCGACTGGGTGATCGAGGCGGTGGTGGAAAGGCTCGATCTCAAGCGCGCGCTGTGGCGCAAGGTGGAACTGCTGCGCAAGCCGGACGCGATTCTCTCGACGAACACGAGCGGCCTTCCGCTCGAGAAGATCTCGGACGGGTTTTCGCCGGAGTTCCGGCGGCATTTCCTGGGCACGCATTTCTTCAATCCTCCGCGGTACCTGTACCTGATGGAGCTGATTCCGGGGCGGGACACCGATCCGGAGGTTCTGTCGTTCGTGCGCGAGTTCGCCGACAGCCGGTTAGGGAAAGGCGTGGTTGGGTGCAAGGACACGCCGAATTTCATCGCCAACCGCATCGGGAGCTTTTATGGCGGCACGGTGCAGAAGACGATGATGGAGGGCGATTACACGATCGAGGAAGTGGACGCGCTGACCGGTCCGCTGATCGGGCTGCCCAACAGCGCCAGTTTCCGGCTGCTCGACCTCGTGGGCATCGACGTGTGGGCGTTCGTGGGGAAAAATCTGTACGACGCCGCGCCGGAGGATCCGTGGCGGCAGCGCTTCCTGCCGGCGCCGTATCAGGAGGCGATGCTCGAGCGGAAGTGGATGGGCGAGAAGACCGGACAGGGTTATTACAAACGGGTGGGCGCGGGCGAGAAGCGGGAGATTCACGCGATCGACTGGAAGACGCTCGAGTATCATCCGGCGGCGAAGGTGACGTTTCCGGCGGTCGAGACGGCACGGCAGATTGAAGACCTAAGCCTGCGGCTGCGGACGCTGGTGAGCACGGACGATAAGACCGGGCGGTTTCTGTGGCAGTTGTTCAGCGACGTGTGTTTGTACTCGGCCGAGCGCGTGCCGGAGATTTCGGACCGGATTGTCGAAATCGACCGCGCGATGCGGTGGGGCTACGCGCATAAGGTGGGACCGTTCGAGTTGTGGGACGCGCTGGGGTTTGTGGAGACGGCGCGGCGGATCGAGAGCGACAGGCGGGCGCTGCCGCGCGGCGTGGAGGAGATGCTGCGGCTGGGCGCGAGTTCGTTCTATGCGTTTGCGGGACAAGGGGAAGCGGCGCGCACGGAGTACTTCGATCTGAATTCGGCGCAGTACAAGGCGCTGGAGCCGCGGCCGGGCGTGACGGTGCTGGCGGACCGCAAGCGTTCCGGCGGGCTGATTCGCAAGAACCCCGGGGCGTCGCTGGTGGACTTGGGCGACGGCGTGCTGTGCGTGGAGTTTCATAGCAAGATGAACTCGCTGGGCGCCGACAACATCGCGATGCTGTATGCGGGCATCGACGAGACGGAGCGGAATTTCCAGGCGATGGTGGTGGCCAACCAGGGGGACAACTTCTCGGTGGGCGCGAACTTGATGATGGTGCTGCTGGCGGCGCAGGAAGGCGAGTGGGACGAGTTGGGCGAGATAGTGCACCGGTTCCAGCAGGTGAACATGGCGATGAAGTACGCGGCGCGGCCGGTGGTGGCGGCTCCGTTCGGCCAGACACTGGGCGGAGGGTGCGAAGTGGCGCTGCACGCCACGCGATGCCAGGCGGCGGCGGAGTTGTACATGGGGCTGGTGGAAGTGGGCGTGGGATTGATTCCGGGCGGCGGCGGGTGCAAGGAGCTGCTGCTGCGGTTGAAGGATCCGCGCAAGGTGTTTGAGCTGGCGGGATACGCGAAGGTGTCGTCGAGCGCGGAGGATGCGCGGCAGTTGGGGCTGCTCCACCGCGCGGACCGGGTGTCGATGAACCGGGACCGGCTGGTGGAAGATGCCAAGAGGCTGGCGCTGTCGCTGGTTTCCGGGTATGCGGCGGGGACGCCGCGGACGGATATTCCGGCGGGCGGGGAGGGCGTGTACGCGCTGCTGAAGCTGGGCGTGTGGAGCGCGCGGCAGGGGCATTTCATATCGGATTACGATACGGTGGTCGGCGAGAAACTGGCGCATGTGCTGGCCGGTGGGCGGCTGACCGGGCAGCAGACGGTGAGCGAGCAGTATCTGCTCGATTTGGAGCGCGAAGCGTTCCTGAGCCTGTGCGGAAACGCCAAGACGCAGGAGCGGATGGCGCATATGCTGAAGACGGGCAAAGCGCTGCGGAACTAGTGTGCGAGCGATGGGAGGGTTTGCCGAGTGACGGAAGCTGTCATAGTGGATTGCCTGCGCACGCCGGTGGGCAAGAGCGGGCGCGGGGCGCTGCGGAATGCGCGGCCGGACGATCTGGCGGCGACGGTGATCCGCGCGCTGCGGGCGAAGTATCCGGAGGTCCCGGTTGACGAAATCGACGACGTGATTCTGGGCTGCGCGATGCCGGAGGGCGAGCAGGGGATGAACGTGGCGCGGATTGCGGCGCTGCGGGCCGGGCTGCCGGACATGGTTCCGGCGGTGACGGTCAACCGGTTTTGCTCGTCGGGGTTGCAGGCGATCGCGATGGCGGCGGAGAGGAT
The DNA here is from genome assembly GCA_021779435.1 of bacterium. Next base: position 139 of record JAJYAR010000250.1, on the reverse strand, counting down.
TCGCGCCGGCGGCGCGCAGATTGTGCTGGCCGGGGGGGCGGGGTCGCGCGTGGCCCCCATGACGCAAGTGGTCTGCAAGCAGTTGCTGCCCGTGTACGACAAGCCGCTGATCTACTACTCGCTGTCGACCCTCATCATG
>JAJYAR010000249.1 GCA_021779435.1 bacterium | reverse complement strand
TCCAGGCCGGTGACGAGCGTATCCGCGAGCAGCGTACCGTCGCGCGCGGCAGCGATCAGGGCCGCGGCAATGGCGCCGGGGGAGCCGAACAGGAACGCGTTCACCGCCGCCCCGCGCGTCGCCACCTCCCACGCCGCCAGCAGCAGCGCCAGCAGCGCCATTTGCGCCGCGAACACGCCGAGCCGCCCCCGCCAGCGCCGCCGCGCCCGGCCGGCCGGTCTCGGCGCCACCCTGCCGACCTCGACGGTCTCCGACACCGGCGCCATGCTCAATGCAGCTCCAGCTCGTTCCAGATGGTGCGGACGTAATGCGCGAACTCCGGCGCCTCGCGCGCCTGGATCATGTCGGTGCGGTCGCCCGGCAGCTCGATGCGGTGCTCGGTGATCACGTGCGCGGGCCGGCGCGAGAGCACGATCACGCGGTCCGAGAGGCTGACCGCTTCCTCGATGTCGTGCGTGATCAGCAGCAGCGCGCGCTGCTCCTCGCGCACCAGCCGCGCCGTGTCACGCTCGATCAGCAGCTTGGTCTGGAAATCCAGCGCCGAGAACGGCTCGTCGAGCAGCAGCACCTCCGGGTCCGGCGCCAGCGTGCGCGCCAGCGCCACGCGCTGACGCATGCCGCCGGAGAGCGCGCTCGGATAGAAGCCGGCGAACCCGGCGAGCCCGAGCCGCTCCAGCGCGCCCATCGCCCGCGCGCGCCGCTCGGCCCGGCCGACGCGCTTGATCTGCAGCCCGAGCTCGGCATTCTCCACCGCGGTGCGCCACGGCAGCAGCAGATCCTTCTGCAGCATGTAGCCGACGCGCTCCGGCGTGCCGGCGAGCGGGCGGCCGAACCAGGCGATGCGGCCATGGCTCGGCGCCAGCAGGCCGCAGAGCAGATTGAGCAGCGTCGTCTTGCCGCAGCCGGACGGCCCGACCAGGCTGACGGTCTCGCCCCGCGCCAGCGCGAAGGAGACCGAGCGGATCACCTCCACCGGCGCGGACAAATCCTCGCCGAAACTCTTGCCGAGATCGGTGGCGGCGAAAATCTCGCCGGCGGCCACCGCGCCGCCGGCGATGGAGGGCGCGAAACTCACCTCCGGCCGCGCCTCACGCGGCGTGCGCCTTGTCCGCGAAACTGTTGTCCACGATCTGCGCGAACGTCGTCGTGCCCTTGATGTTCTTGAGATAGACCTGCATTTTGATCAGATTGTCCCATTGCGCCGGGTCCACCACGACGGACTGCGCCGGGATCTTGTATTTCAGCTCGGACGCGATCGCCTTGTCGACGACCTTCGGCGGCAGTTCCGGAAATTCCATCCGCGCCACGGTTTGCGCGTAGTCGGGATCTTCGTAGACGCGCCGGTCCGCCAGCTCGAAGCCGTTGCACAGCGCCTGCACGATCGCCGGCTGGCGGGCGATGGTCTCGTTCAGCACCATGATGCCGGTGTTGCAGAACGGACCGATGGCGTTGGAAAAATCGAACACCGTGTGCGCGCCCTGGTCCTCGGCCTCGGCCACGCCCGGCTGGTAGGCGATGGCAACGTCGGCCCGCCCGGCGAGCATCGCCGCGATTTCGGTGCCGGGGCTCACCTGCAGCATCTTCACGTCCTTGCCGACGACGAGCCCGGCCTCCTCGAGCAGCTTCCTGGTGACGCTGTAATTGGTGTTGGGCTCGGGCGAGGTGACGACGGTGAGGCCCTTGAACTGTTTCGGATCCGTGATCGGCGCGACGGTTTTCGACACGCCGAAATAATGCGCCCGCTGCACCACGGTGCCGACGACCTTGCCGGGCCCGCCATTCTCCACCGACATCGGCACCATGGTCGGATCCCCGATGCCGAACAGCGCCGAGCGCCCGAGCACCGCGGCGAAAGCCTGCGTATCCCCGCCCGCGGCCTTGACGTTGAGCTTGATGCCGAACTTCTCGAAGTAGCCGCCGCGCTGGCCGACATAGAGGTCGATATAGCCGAGATTATGCACCGCCTCGACGAAGTTCACCTCGACGAGCGCGGCCCGCGCGACGTGCGGCGCGGCCAGCGCCACGGCGGCGCCCGCCGCACCGGCGCCCAACACCTGCCGGCGCGACAGCGTCGCCCGCGCCGATGCCATGATCCCTGACGTCATTTTCATTGTGCCCACCCTGTTCCTGTCCCTGCCTTACCCCTGGCTTGCGTCGCAGCACACCGGCGCGCCCCGCACCGAGCCAGAGACCATGCCACGCCCGCGCTCGCGCCTCTGCGGAAATCGCAATGCTGCGTTGCAATGATTGCCTTACCAGGACGTCTGTCAAGCGGGATTTGGGCGTGATTGCACGAATACTGGGCGGAATTCGGCGCGCCCAGCGTGTTCAATGCATAGTTCGTGGCACTATTGCCTGCGAAGCAGTCCGTGACGCGGGGATCGCAGGGCGATATTCAGCCCCGTCAGCGGCGCGCGACGCGTCGACGGCAGCCGAGGACGAGCAAATCGCGACGCTGGTAAGCAGCGGGCCAAAATCGCCCGCCAGTGCGACGAACGCCGTGATTGCCTGGCTGCGTTCGCCTCGCTAGTCTCCTTTTTTCGATACGAGATGGGGAAAACAGACTATGCGGCAGCGAATATCCGCTGGACACGATGGCATGGACGAGGAGACCTCCATTTTTCTCGATGCCCTCCGCATCCTGGCCGCCTTCGCGGTGGTCGGCTGCCACCTCGCCGAACAACGGATCGGTGCTGGATTTCTCTGGCAACTGCTGAACATCGGCAGCGTTGCGGTGATTGTGTTCTTCGTGCTGTCCGGTTTCGTCGTCGATTACGCGACTACCGGACGGGAGCAGGACGCTGCCAAATATGCCTCGGCACGCGCAGTCCGCATAATTTCCGTCGTTTTTCCCGCATTTTTACTGACAATTTTATTGGATTCTGCCGGTAAAATGGCGAATGAAGTCGTATATAGACAGTACCCTATCACGATTTATTCTATTTTTAACTGCGTAACATTTCTGAACGGCTCGTGGCACCACGAAATTCTCGGTTCGAATGAACCTTGGTGGAGCATGGGTTTCGAGGTTCCTTTTTACGTTTTGTATGGCGTAGCGTTATTCGTGAGGAGTCCGTTGCGGTTTCCTCTTCTGATCGGGCTCGGTGTGATTTTTGGCCCGCGAGTCGCTATGTTCCTTCCAATGTGGCTTCTCGGCGTGGTCGCCTATCGCATCTCCAAAGCGCGACTCATCAGCCCGCGAATCGGCGGCACCATTCTCGTCATTTCGAGCGCGATATTGATCGCACTCTTCTTCTTTACTAATGGAACTGGCACACTTACAATTGGCTCCATGGACTCGCACAGCCCATGGACGGTCGTTGACGATTACCTGTTTGCGGTCCTGTTCGCCGCAATCATCGTCGGATTCGCCGCGACGTCATTTTTATTTTCGTGGATCAGATTTTTTTCGCGACCAATTAAATGGGTTGCCGGCGGGACGTTCAGCCTGTATTTGTATCATCATCCGATTCTTATTGTCGTGATGAGCCTCTACCCGGGGCCCCATACCAGCTGGTCCTATCGCGGAGTGCTGCTCGCGACCTCGATCGGCGGGAGCTTCGCCCTCGCCGAATTGACGGAACGGCGGAAGAATGTCTGGCGCCGGCCCGTTGGCATCCTTCTCCGCACAAAAGCGGCCGCCGCGTAATCGCCACACCCCTCGCACGCGCTGCGGGCATTGTCCCTGATGTCATTTTCAATCCGCACACCGCATTCCTCCTCCCCGGCTTGCGGCGCAGCGCCCAGCGGTTCCCGCGATCAGCCGGCGGAATTCAGCCCCCGCCGGACGCGCAGGGCGCCGAGGATCGCGAGGCCGCCGCCGAGCAGCGCGAGCGGCATCGGCTCGGGGATCGGCGTGGCGGACCCGGAGGCGAAGCCGATCGGGGCGAAGATGAAATCGGCGAAGCACTGGGACGACTGGCAGGCGAAACTGGAGGCGGCTTCCGGCCCAACCGTGGTGTCGATGCTGCCGGGCTCGAAGACGAGCGTGGTCGGCGTGATCTCGAAATTCAGGGTCAACTGACCCGTGATGGCGAAGAATTCGATCTGGACGAAACTCCCCGCCGGGCTCGTGCCGGTGAAGGGCGTCACGCTGGCGAAGGGGAAAATCGTCGAGTCGAAGGTGACGGTCGGCGCGGTGAGCTGGAAGCTCAGCACCGAGAGCGTGGTCGCGTCCCAGACGAACTGGCCGGTGACGGAACTGCTGCCGGCGACCGACTGGGCGAGCGTGCCCTGGAAGGCAAAGGGCTGCAGCACGTCCGCCCGTGCGGCGTGCGGGAGCGCGCCGGCAAGCCCGCCCGCGAGCACACCAGCCGCCAGCCCGATCGCCAGCCTGATTTTGGAGAACGCGCGCAATCCGATGGGCATTTGACCGACCCTTTTGGTCTGTCCCAATTAATGCGTGAGGGCCGCGTCGTGTCAACCAATGCGTGGTTGTGGAACGACCCGGTCCATACGACCTCCGCCCGCCATCGCGCCTCCGTACACGCGCCGGATTTCGCTTGTGCCCGGCGGCGCAGTTGCGCATCCTCCGCGCCGACGAGAACAAATCGGGATCATCCATGCCCGCCTCCGACGCCAGCGCCATCCCCGCGCCCACCGCAGCCGCCATCGCGCGGCGCGAGGCCGAGCGGGCCCGGGACCTTGCCTTCATCGAGCGCGACCGCAAGCGCTTCGACATCCCCGAGGCCGAGCGGCGCGAGCACCGCGAGGCCGCCCGCGCCGCCGCCGTCGCCGCCGCCCGGCGCAAGCGGCAGGCGCAGGTCCGCGCCGCTGCCCTCGACCTCTTCGCCCGCCGCGGGGTGGCCGCGATCTCGCTCGCCCGCCTCGCCTGGGAGATGGGCTGCGCCGAGGCCGGGCTGCGCCGCGCCTA
>JAJYAR010000248.1 GCA_021779435.1 bacterium | reverse complement strand
GCGACGCCGATTTCGTCGCGCGGGAAAGACTCTCGCTCCGCTTTCGAATCGGCGCCTTGCCCTGACCGCTTTTCATCTTATGAAACGAGCCGGGGGCAGTCAAGGCCCCGCGGCCCGCGGGGGCGCTGCGGGGCGCGGCGCAGGCGCGGCGCGGCCGCGGCCGGTACTATGTCCTCGTGCAGTGGAGAATTCCCTTACCGGCCGCGGCCCTCCTCGTGGCGGCCGCGACGAGCCTTTCGGGCTGCTCCTTCCTGCACCCGCGCTCCGCCAGTCTCGTGGTGGCTCTGGACGAGGCCTTCGCCGAGGCGCGGCCCGGTCTCGCCTCGACCCTGGATCGCCTTCGCGTCCCCGGATTCGAGTCGAGTCGGCTGCGCATCGGGCTCCGGGAGAGCCCGGCCATCGTCATCGACAAGCTGCGCCGCCTCGCCCGGGAAAACCGGCCGACCGTGCTCGTGGCCAGCCCCCTCCTCGCCTCGGCCCTTTTCGCCGAGTCCCGCGGGGACGCCGCGGCCCTCCCCGCGGGACTCGGCGCCATCCCCCTCATCTCACCCGAGTGGACGAGGGCCCCCGCCCAGGGCCTCACGTTGATCGAAACCGACGAGTTGGGCGCGTACCGTGCCGCGGGGCGGGCCTGCGGCGAGTACATCGCGGCGATCAAGCGCTCCTCGGGCGGAGAGCCGGCCTGCGGTCTGGTATTCTCTCCTTCGGCCTCCCGTCCGAGTTCGGAGCTCGAGGCCTTCGCGGAGGCCTATGGGGCCGCATCGGGGGGAGCGCCTCTTTTGATTCGCGATCTAGACTCCGGCCGGAGCCCGCAGGATGCCGAGGCCGACGCCCAGGCGGCGGTCGAAAAGCTCCTCGCCTCGGACCTGCGCGTGCTGTTCGCCGCCGCGGGCGGCTCGACTTTGGCCGTTCTCGGGGCGGCGACCTACCCCGATCTCATCCTCGGCGCCGAACTCCCGGACTCGGACAGCCTGCCGGACCTCGCCTTCAGGATCGCCCCGGACGACCGGGCCCTCGGTCGAGCCGTGGCCGCGGCGGCCGAGCTTCGGCTCCGCGACTCCCGTCCGCGGAGCCCGGAAGAAGCGGCCGAGGCTCCCATTCTGGTGCCGGCCCGCCTCATCGCGGGGCCTGCCGGAGACCGACACACGGCGGGGGGGCGCAGCTTCTCATCATTTATGGAGGATTCGAGGCTAAATGCCTTTTGAAAGGGCCTCAATTATTTGACAAAGGACTTGAGCGAAAATATAATCGAATCCAACCGTCGACTGTGGTCCACGGTACGATAAAGGAGTTTCAAGGATGAAACAGCACATTGCCCGGGCGCTTATGATCACCCTCGTCCTGCTGACCGCCGCCGCCGGCGGAATGCTGTTCGCGGACGATAGCACCGTCAACCTGGAATCGAAAATCGTTCAGGATTTCAGCAAACCCGATGCCCAGAACTGGTTCGCCTACGGAAGCAACTTTTCCACCGGCGATTTTCCGCACTGGGGCTTTGTAAACGCAGGTCCGCTGGCCGTGGTCGGCTCCGATGCGCAGGCCCAGAAAAGCGCGCAGGCGCTCGGCATAGCCATGCTTTTCGATCGCCAGGGCTACAATTGGGTCGATATTGTCCCCGGCACCAAGGACAAACCCACGGAAATCCCCCTGCCGGGCAAGGTCAAGATGCTCGACATGTGGGTATGGTCGGGCAACTTCAACTACTATCTCGAAGCATACGTCCGCGACTACAAGGGCATCGTGTACGCGATTCCCATGGGCAATCTCGACTTCACCGGCTGGAAAAACCTCAGGGTGAACATTCCCGACAATATTCCGCAGTCGGAGAAGTACCTGCCGAGGAAGGAGCCGCTCACCCTGGTCAAGTTGCGCATCTGGACGAGACCCAACGAGGTGGTCGTCATTCCCGGCCTCGCCTCCAGCGCGAGCGACATCGACAAGGCGGTGAAGTTCTATTTCTTCGACATCAAAGTTCTCACCGACACCTACGTCTCCCTCTTCGACGGCGACAACTTGGATAATCCGGACGTCTACCAGAACGCCTTCACCAACGGCGTCAAGAAATAAGGAAGGCCGACCATGAAGAAAGCTATCATCGTACTGCTGACTCTCGCGGCCGCCTCCGGCTTGGTTTTCGCCCAGACCGCCGTCGGACAATCCACCGCGCAGACCACCCCGAACACGGCTCAAACCACCCCCGGCACCGCCCAAACCACAGCGCCCGCGGCCCAGAGCGCCGCGCCGGCCTCGACCGTTAGCGGCACCAGCGCGACGACCGGCGCCCAGCCCGTCTCCGTCGGCACGCCCGACGCCACGAAAATCGGTGTCGACACCGCCCAGCAGAAGCTCAAGGAAGTGTCGGTCGATCAATTCGAGCAGGCCGGCTTCTGGAACGCCTACATGTCTCCCGACGAGGGCATCGTCACCTCTCGGCTCTTCGAAGGGCATCCCGCCGGCAGCCTGGCCGAGCCCCTCGCCGATCCCCGCTATGCCGGCGTCAACCCCGGCCTGATCAACAAATACGTCCTGGGCGTCCGCGCCGAATTCTACCACCGCGGGTACAACGAGATCGACATCACCGCGGCCCGCCCCATTCCCATCGAGGGCATCACCAAGACCATCTCGGTCTGGGTGGTGGGACGCAACTACGACCACCTGCTCGTGATCGTGCTCCAGGACTTCTTCGGCAACACCTTCGACCTGCCCATCGGCAAGCTCAACTTCCAGGGCTGGAAGAAGCTCACCGTCGCCGTCCCGCCCCAGAGTCCCGACGGCCGAACGGGCATCGTGCAGACTAACTTCCACTACAACACCCACATGGGCATCAAGGTGGTCGGTTTCAAGATTCTCTGCGACCCCTCCGAGGACTTCGGGACGTACTACGTCTACTTCGACGACATGCGGGCCGTCACCGATCTCTTCGCCGAGGACAACCGCGATCCCGACGACATGTCGGACAACTGGTGATCGACCGGGGTCCGCCGCGGCGGACCCCGATGCGGCCCGGGCCGGAGGAGTGAGCGCGCAGGTCCGGCCCGGGCTCGCGACACCCATAAATCCACCTTCGGACAGACCGGCCCTTTCCACGATGGGACGCGCGATGAGCGACAGCGACCGCTTCGACTTCCTCAGGCGTATCTATTTCTTCAGGGGCCTGAGCGACGCGGAGATAGTTCTCGTCGAGGCCCTTTGCGCCGAGGAGACGCGGGCGCCGGGCGACGTGCTTGTCATCGAGGGAGCGATAGCCGACCGCTTCTACATCGTCATGGATGGCAGGGTCGAAGTCTGGAAGAACTACTACGATCCCAGGCCGGACCTCCTCGCCGTCCACGGCCCGGGGCATTTCTTCGGGGAGATGGCCCTGATCGACGAGCTGCCGCGCAGCGCGACGGTCGTCGCGAAAGAGGCGACGAGGCTCCTGTACCTTTCCCGCGAGGACTTCCGGCGCCTCATCCTCGAGAACGCCTCGATCGCGCTCTCGGTGATGACCTCGATCTCCTACCTGGTGCGAAGCACCAACGAAACCTACGTCGAGGACCTGCGCAAACGGACCGAGGAGCTGGAGCGCGCCTACACGCACCTGAAGCGGGCCCAGGCCGAACGCCTGCGGAGCGAGCGGCTCTCGACGCTCGGGAAATTCTCCTCCCTCATCCTCCACGACATCCGCAATCCCATTTCCATCATGAAAGGCCAGCTCCAGCTCATGGAAATGCGACTGGGAGAGCCGGAAAAGCTCGCGTCGCACATCAAGGCCAGCATGCTCGAGCTGGGCAGGCTGGAGCGGCTCGCGAGCGAGTTCCTCGATTATTCGCGGGGAGAGGTCCGCCTCGACATGGCCGTCTGCACGCCCTCGGAGCTGTTCGCCAAGGTGGAAGAGGCCCTCGGCGAAAGGCTGGGACGCGCCGGCATACGGATCGAGAAGGATATCCGATTCGACGAGCCGGTCATTCTCGACTCGGAACGGATACTGCGGGCCCTGCACAACGTCGCCGACAACGCCCGCAAGGCGATGGCCAACTCCGGGGGCCTGCTCAGCCTGAAGTCGTACCGCGAGGGAGAGCGCTTCGTGCTGGAGACGGCCGACACGGGCGAGGGCATGACGCCCGAAACCCTGGCCCACGTCTTCGAGCCCTTCTACTCGGCCTCGGGCTTCGGGGGCACCGGCCTCGGCATGCTCATCGTGAAGAACATCGTCGAGGCCCACGGCGGCAAGGTGCGCCTCGGCTCCAAGCCCGGCGTCGGCACCCGCGTGCTCTTCTACCTGCCCCTGCGGTCCTAGTCCGCGGACGCCGGGCCGACCCCGGCCGGCCGCCCGGCGCCGAAGAGGGTTCGCGCGTTGGCCGAAACCGTCGCGGCGAGCTCTTCGACGCTCGTCGAGCGGAGGGCGGCGGCGACGGCGTAGGTTCTCTCCACGTCCGCGCTCGTCGAGGGCCGGCCCCGCCGCGGCTCGGGGTTCATGTAGGGAGCGTCCGTCTCCAGGAGCAGGCGGCCGCGAGGCACGAGGGCGCAGGCCTCCCGCAGCGGCCGGGCGCTCTTGTAGCTGAGGTTTCCCGCGAAGGAAATGTAGCAGTCGAGCGCGAGAAAGTCTTCGAGCTCGCCGGGGCCGTAGCCGAAGCAGTGCAGAATCACCGGAATGCGGGGTCTGCATTCGCGCAGGACGGCGAGCGTGTCGGCCGCCGCGTCGCGCGAGTGCACGACCAGCGGCAGGCCGCGGCGCTCGGCCAGCTCGATCTGCCCGACGAAGAGCTCGCGTTGCGCGCCGACCAGGCCGTTCATGTGATGGTAGTCGAGGCCGCACTCGCCGATCGCGGCCACGCCCCCGATCGTGCCTGCGCCCGACCCGCGCCCCGCGGCCACGCCCCCGATCGTGCCTGCGCCCGACCCGCGCCCCGCGG
>JAJYAR010000009.1 GCA_021779435.1 bacterium | reverse complement strand
CCCGGTCCAGGCAGAAGGTGACCGGCAGGTTCTGCAGCGCGACGTCGTGGATCACCTGGTCGTACGCCCGTTGCAGGAACGTCGAATAGATCGCGCACACCGGGTGCAGGCCTTTCGTGGCCATGCCGGCGGCGAAGAGCACGGCGTGCTCCTCCGCGATTCCAACGTCGAAAAACTGCCGCGGAAGCGCGCTTGCGAGGTGCGAAAGCCCCGTGCCGCTGGGCATTGCCGCCGTGATTCCAATGATGTTCGGGTCGTCCTTGGCGAAGCGCGTGAGCGCCGCGCCGAACACATCCTGGTAATTGGGTGGCGCGCCGGCACTGGGCTTCCTGTTCTCGCCGGTCACCGGATCGTACGGTGCCGCCCCATGGAACTTCTCGGGGTGGGCGACCGCGGCATCGAGACCCTTGCCCTTTTTCGTGAGGACGTGGATCAGCACGGGCACATCGCAGTGCTTCGCGAACTCCAGGTTCTTCTGCAGGGCGTCGAAGTCATGGCCGTCGACCGGCCCAAGGTAGCGGAGCCCGAACTTCTCGAACAGGGAGGACTCGACGATGAAGTCCTTCGTCTCCCGCTTCCACTTCTGGTAGATGCGGTTCATCTCCGCTCCGCGCGCGAAGCTCTTGAGGAACGTCTCCACGTCGTGGTGCAGCCGGTTGTACGTGGGGCTGGTGCTGATCCGGTTGAGGTACTTCGAAATCGCACCGACGTTCTTCGCGATCGACCACTCGTTGTCGTTGAGGATGACAATCAGGCGGCGCGTGCAGCTCACCACGTTGTTCAGCGCCTCGAGCGTGACGCCACAGGTGAACGCGGCATCTCCGCAGACCGCCACGACGTGCTCGCTGGTGCCGCGCAGGTCGCGGGCTGTTGCCATGCCCAGCGCCGCCGAGAGTGCGGTGCCGGCGTGACCCGCACCGAACGCGTCATGGTTGCTTTCCGAACGATAGAGGAATCCGCTCGCGCCGCTCGTCTGCCGCAGCTGCCGGAAGAACTCGCCGTTGCGTCCGGTAAGGAGCTTGTGGACATAGCCCTGATGTCCCACGTCGAACACAATCTGATCCGTGGGCGTATCAAAGATCCGGTGCAGCGCGATGGTGAGTTCGACCACGCCCAGGTTCGGCCCGATGTGTCCGCCGTTCGTCGACGTGACCTTGATGAGCTCCTCACGAATCTCGCTTGCGAGCTGCGGCAACAGGGCGGGGGGCAGGGCACGGACGTCGGCCGGCGCGCGCACGGAATCCAGCAGACGAGGCTTCAAGGGCTGAGAATCGTTCATCAGGAGGCGAGTGGAGTCCGGGAGGAATTCAGGCTTCGCGATCGGTTTCGAATTTCTCGAACGCGAGCGAGCCATCCTTCTGCTTCTTCAGCTGCTCGATCTTCAGCTCGGCGTCTTTCAGCCGGCCTTCGCATACCTTGAGCAACCGCGTGCCCTCCTCGAATTTCGCCAGCAGCTCGGATAGAGGCACTTCGCCCGACTCCATCGATTCGACGATGGCTTCGAGCTTCTCGAGCGCTGATTCAAACGAGAGTTGGGCATCCTTGGCATCCACGGTTCCCCAACGTTGAGGCGCATAGCCCCCATTTCAAACCATCTTTCCATCGCTAGTAGCGCTGCTTCCGCAGGTCCGGCGCGGACATCCGGTCCCGCCGAGCGCCGGTGTCCGTCGTCGTGAGGCCGGAAATCTTCGCCGGCGCCCGACGGGATCCTTGGTGACCAAATGGATACATTTCTGACTGGCGGCGTGCTGCCAAAACGGGTGCAGTGGCCCGATGCCTTCCGTAGTCTGGATCGTTGCTGTCCTGATGGCGTTACGTCTCACGGCCAGCCTCGTTCTCACCGCCTTGAATCGCGCTGAGACAAGACGTCACGCGGGGAGCCCGCCGCCCGCCGCGAGCGCGATCATGGACGGCGCAACGTACGCGAAGTCCGTCGATTACACCCTCACCAAGTCGAGGTTCGGGATGATCACGGACGTCTTCGACACGCTCGTGCTGGCGGTCGTCGTGTTCAGCGGCCTCCTGCCGTGGATCTTCTCGCATTTTGCCAATCTCGGTTCCGCGCAAAGCACGTGGAACCACGCGTTGGCGGTCCTCGCTGCCGGCGTGCTGCTTTCGCTCCCGTCGCTGCCGTTCGAATGGTGGGAGCAGTTCCGGATCGAGCAGCGCTTTGGTTTCAACAAGAGCACGCCGGGGCTCTGGGTTGCGGACAAACTCAAGGGTGCCGCGCTCGGCTTCGTGATCGGCTTCCCCCTGCTCTGGGCTCTCTTGATCGTGGTGAAATGGGCCGGCTCGACCTGGTGGTTGTGGGGCTTCGCCCTCATCTTTGTCGTCCAGCTTCTGATGCTCGTGTTGTACCCGAAGCTGATCCTTCCGCTGTTCAACAAGCTCACGCCGCTGCCCGAGGGTGAACTCCGCGACCGTCTCCTGGCTCTCGGTGAGAGGACCGGCTTCCGCGCGAAGACGATCGAGGTGATCGACGGCTCCAAGCGCTCCGGGCACTCGAATGCCTACTTCACCGGCTTCGGACGGTTCCGTCGTATCGTGCTTTTCGACACGCTGGTCGCGCAGCTGACACCGGAGGAGCTCGAAGCGGTGCTTGCGCATGAGATTGGACACTACCGTCGCGGGCACATTCCGAAGATGATCGCGTTGTCCGCCGTGTCGCTTCTGGTCGGCTTCGGCGCGCTCGCCTGGCTCGCGAAGAGCGCATGGTTCAACGCGTCGTTCGGCTTCCCACCCGACCAGATGGCCGCGTCGCTTCTCCTCTTTGCGCTCCTGAGCGGGCTTGTGACCTTCTGGTTCACCCCGGTCTCGAACATGCTGATGCGGAGATACGAATACCAGGCGGACGCCTTCGCACGAGATGCCATGCATGGCGCCGCGCCGATGATCGGGGCGCTCCGGAAGCTCGCCTCAAAGAACCTCACCAACCTGACACCGCACCCGGTGTTCAGCGCATTCTACTACTCGCATCCCACCATCGCGGAACGCGAGCGCGCCCTGAATGGGTGAGAGTCGGGCGCTGCAAGGCCGGGTGCCTGCGAAGCCCGGCCGGTAGGCGCGGAGAGTGTAACCTAATAGGTTACACGAGTGCTGGGAGCCGCCCCAAGCCGACCGGGCTAAAAAAGAGTAGGCGAAGGCAAGCTTGCCTGAGATCGGAGGAGGCGTAAAGGTGCCTGCGGATGAAGCCCCCCGGAGTCGTTGGAACATGATCACGTATCACCCTGTCGCGCGGATGTTCCTGGGGATCACCTGTTCGTTGGCCGTCGCAGCGGCGGGCGCCGAGACGCTCACGATCGCGACCTACAACGTTGAGAATTACGGGCTCGCCGACCGGCTCACGGAAGCGGGGTTTCGTCCTGAGTATCCGAAACCCGAGACCCAGAAGACCGCGCTCCGCAGGGTGATTCGCGCCCTCGACGCGGATGTCCTGGTGCTGCAGGAGGTGGGCTCGCAGCCATTTCTCGACGAGCTGTGCCGCGATCTGCGGGCCGAGGGCTGCGACTACCCGCATTCAGTCCTGGCGCTCGCCGCCGACCAGGATCGGCACGTCGCCCTGCTTTCGAGACGTCCGCTATCGGGCGTGGCGACGTTGTCGGACCTCGACTTCCCTTACTTCGGGGGCCGGGAGAAGGTGAAGCGCGGGTTGTTGCAGGCAGCGGTCGCAACAGAGGCGGGTGAGCTCGTGATCTTTGCGGTGCACCTGAAGAGCCGGCTCACCGAGAGGCCGGACGATCCCGAGAGCGCAACCCGTCGCTCGGGAGAGGCGAGGGCGGTGCGCGATGCGATCCTGAAGCGTTTCCCGGAGCCGGCGAGCGCCCGGTTCGTCCTCCTTGGCGACTGCAACGACACCCGTGCCAGCAGGGCGGTCGAACACCTGCAGCGCCGCGGAGAGAAGGAGGTGACGTTCCTGGTGCCCGCCGCGGATTCGCGCGGGGAAACCTGGACCTATGCCTACAAACGGCAGGACACGTATTCGAAGGTCGACCATATCTTCGTCTCACCCCTGCTTCGGCCCCTCGTGATCAATGGCACTGCCCGTATCCACGACGGTGATGGCGTCGCGCTCGCAAGCGACCACCGGCCCCTCCTGGTGAAGCTCGAACTTCACGCGGACCGTGGTGCGGCGGGTCGCAAATGAATTTGCTCCTACCGGGAGCAGATTCGGCCCTGTAGGAGCAGATTTATCTGCGATTGCTTGGCGTGGGCGTGGCACACGGTGGTGCGGCGGGTCGCAAATGAATTTGCCTACAGGGGATCGTCCGGCGGTAGGAGCAGATTTGTCTGCGATGGCATTCTCCGCTTGGCCGCCGCGCCGCCGAAACTACCCACAAAAAAGCCCGGGCGTGAAAGCGCACCGGGCTGAAAGGAAGGTCGCGTCTCTCGCTTACTTTGCGGAAACGGTCACCGGCACCGTCACTTCGCCGGAGCCGAAGCCCTTGAGATAGAGGCTGCCGCTGCCCGGCTTGCCGCCTTCGACGTTGATCGTGACGCTTGTCTGGCCCTGGGGAACGATCACTTCCGGCATGATCACGCTGTCCGGGACATCGGTCGTGACATCGAGAAGCGTGCCACCCGCAGGAGCCGGATTCTGCAACGAGAACGTCAGCGGCTGGCGCTGGCCCGAACGCAGGGTGAGCGAGGACGGCATGATGGTGACGTTGCCCGCGTCAATGTGGAAGGTTCCAACCAGCGAATTGCCGGCGGGACTCTGGATCGAGACGGTGTAGTTGCGGTTCGGGTCCATCGCCGGGACGTAGAAGCTCAGCGCGGCCTGCGACTCGAAACCGGTGCGAACGGGCGTGTCGTTGAACGCAACGACGTCGGAAGGCGTGAAACCGCGACCAACGATGGTGATCCGTGCGCCAACGGGACCGCGGTTCGCGTCCATCGTCACCACCTTGCGATGGATGATCTTGGCGTGCTGAATCTCGGTGTAGGCCTCCTGCTGGGTGACCATGTTGTTCCCCTCCACCGCGTAATTCACCAGATAGTAGTACGCGATCGCATCCCGGCCCGACGGAAGCTGATACTCGAATTCGTAGATGCCTTCGCCGAGCTGGCTCTTCCGCAGGGGGAAGTTCTTCCCGTCGATGATGATCTGCGGAGCGATGGTCCTCGGAAGAACGGTCGTCGTGTGCGGCGTCACACGAAGCGTGAACGTGTAAATCTGCGACGGGTTCTCGTCGATCGAGGTCGGCGTAAGATTCGTCAGCGTCACGGCTTCGCAACCCGCGAGCAGTGCGAGGCAGAGCGCGGCGCCCAACCAGGAAGTGATTTTTCTCGCGGGAGAAATTCGTGTGGTTTGCATTGTTTGCGATGTGAAAACCGGGCGGAAGTAAAACGCGTTACTAATGATTGGCGCAGTCACAGAGCAAGCTAAAGCTGACACGGCCTCGTCGCCGCTGGGGCTGTACGTGCACGTTCCGTTTTGTGCCTCGACCTGCGATTTCTGCGCATTCTACCAGGCTGTTCCCACCGCAGGGTCGATCAAGCGGTACCTCACGGACATCGCGCGTGAAACCGACCTGGTCGACTGGAACGCGCCGGTGACGACGGTTTTCTGGGGCGGCGGCACGCCCGGCCTGCTTGCCGCTCCCGATCTGGAGCATCTTGCCGACCTTGTCCGCCAGCGGTGCGGGGGAATCCCGGCGGAGTGGACGGTCGAACTCGCGCCGGGCTCCGTCACCGACGCCCGTCTCAAGGTCCTGCTGGCCGCGGGCGTGACACGGGTGTCGATGGGCGTTCAGAGCTTCCAGCCGGCGCTGCTGGATGCGCTGGGGCGGCGCCACACGGTTGCGCAGATTCACCGGGCGTACGATCGCATCCGGGCTGCCGGCTTCCACAGCGTCAACCTGGACCTCATGTTTGCGCTGCCGGGCCAGACCGCCGCCGAACTCGCCGGGGATATCCGGGAGGCCGTGGCGCTGGCGCCCGATCACCTGTCCACGTACTGTCTCACGTTCGAGGAGGACACAAAGCTCTGGTTGAAGCTGTCGCAGGGCCGCGTGAAACTCGATCCCGACAATGAGGCCGCGCTGTATCGCGCCACCTGGTCGCAGTTGGCCGATGCCGGCTTTGAGCAGTACGAGGTATCCAATTTCGCCCGGCCCGGCCACGCATGTCTTCACAACCTTAATACCTGGCGGATGCAGGAGTGGGTCGGGCTGGGTCCCTCCGCGGCGTCGCAGCAGCGCGGGCTGCGCGGGGGCAATGTTGCGGACCTGGAGCAATGGCATGCCGGGCTGGACCGCGGTGAGCGCGTCACGGAGGACCGGCAGCTGCTCACGCCGGAGCTGCTGGCCGAGGACGCGTTGATCTTCGGATTGCGCATGAACGAGGGCGTCGACCTGGGGGTTTGGCGAACCCGGGCGCCGCTCGCGCCGTGGGCCTCCGTCGAGCGCACCTTGGACGCGCTGGTCGAGAACGAGCTTGCCGTGCGCAGCGGGAATCGAGTGCGGCTGACCGATCGCGGACGATTGGTCGCCGATTCCGTGGGCACCGAAATCATGACGGCGTTCGATCGCGAGCCGGAACTCGCATGAGGCGGGCACTGCCGATCCTCCTCGCCTGCCTCGCGCTGGCTTCGTGCCGTTCCGCATCCTGGCAGCGCACCGCGGTCGGCCCGCAGGTGCGCTTTGTCCTCGAGACGTCGCAATCCGCGGAGGCGGCACGTCCGGGCGCGCGAGATGCGCGCGCCGCCGTCGCACCGTCGGTCGTGGTGCTTCCCCAGAGTGCGTTGCGCGTCCTCGTCGAGGCGGAGCCGGTTCTGAGCGCGGTTGATTTCGCAAGCGTGGAGGTTGTCGAACGGGAGCTCGGCAAGGGGCTGCTCTTCGTTCTCAAGCCCGAGGCCGCCACCCGGCTGGCGGGACTTTCCGCCGCGGAGAGAAGCCGGCGGATGGTTCTTCTCTCCGGAGAGCGTCCGCTCGGGGCAAGGCGGTTGGATGCCGCCGCAGCCGGCAACGGGGTGTTCGTATTCGTCGAAGTCGCGGACGCGGACCTGCCGCTCCTGCTTCAGGAGTTGAAAACCGGGGCGGGAATCCGCATCCGGGGTGGCGCAAAATGAAAAGACTCCTGGGGCTCATCACCTTTCTTCTCGCTGCAACGTGCCTTCGGGCCGCCGACCTGAGCCTGGTCTGGCCGACCCCGAACACGGGCTGGGCCGATCGGAAACCGCTCGAGGCGTATATCCAGCACGCGGGCTCCGGCGATGCCGAGTCCGGGACTTTTGGTGGCGTGCGAAGCGGCGGGCACCAGTTCCACGAGGGCATCGACGTCAAGGCTGTCGCCCGGGACCGCCGCGGCGAGCCAACCGATTCAGTGTTTGCCGCGATGGACGGTGTCGTGCGCCACATCAGCGCTGTCGCCGGCAACAGCAACTACGGTCGGTACATTGTGCTCGAGCACCCCGATCAGACACCGGCCGTGTACACGTTGTACGCGCACCTCGCGCAGATCGCCCCGGGGGTGCGGGTGGGGACCATGGTCAAGGCGGGCCAGGTGATCGGCTTGATGGGGCACAGCTCGGATTCCGTGATCCCGCGAGACCGGGCTCATCTGCATTTCGAGATCGGGCTGATGGTGACGCGCGACTTTCAGAGTTGGTACAACCGGAAGAAGTTCGGGAGCCGCAATGAACAGGGCTTCTGGAATGGGATGAACCTGATGGGCATCGATCCACTCGCCGTCTTCAACGGCTGGCGCGAGGGCCGGATCAGGTCGATGCAGGACGCCTTCGCCCAGATGCCGGCCGTCGTCCGTCTCCGCCTCGCAACGACGCGGCTGCCGGACTTCGTTTCGCGGTATCCGTCGCTCCTCACAAAGCCATTGCCGCCCGGCCCTGTTGCCGGTTGGGAGATCGCGTTCAACTGGACCGGGATCCCGATCGCGTGGACGCCCCTGACCGGCATGGAGGTGCTGGGGATGCAGCAGGACAAGCCGTTGATCGTGGACGTGAATGCCGAGATCGAGCGTCGCGAGCGGAGCAAGACTTTGGTCGTGCAGCGTCGAGGGACGTGGGTGGTCGGCAAGGACCTCGAAGCCGTTCTCCAGCAGCTGTTCGGAATCCGGTGAGGGTTTTGAGGAGCGCGTCAGGAGCTCCACCTTGTCGTCGTTGTAGTGCGCGAGCTTGCTCGCGCCAGTTCTCGCGTTCGCCCAAACTGCGCCCGCAAGCGGACCGGAAATGCGCGAAAACCTACCGCTTCGTCCAGTTGCGGAGGGATGCGAGCAGGAATCCCTCGAGCGCCGCGGCTTCGTTCAGATTCAGCCGCAACAGCCCAACGTCGTGCTCGAGGCGCTCGATCGATACGGTCAGCGCATGGCGCGCGGATTCATCGCCTGACGTGAAGCGGGGCAGGGCGAATGCGCGCGTGGCGAGTTCGATTTCCGCAAAGAGCCGCGCCCGGAGTCCGTTCGCGATGCCGGTCTCGATGGCGACCTGCTCGTCGTCGCTCAACTCGGCGGGCAACCTGGCTTTCTGCTGATTCCAGATCTCGGTCGTTGCCGCCTCGAGCACCGCCGAGAACCGCGCGACCAAGCCGTAGAGCGTGAAGACGTGATCGGCGATGACGGCCTTGTCGGTCGGTGCTCCCTCCTGGAGACGTCCGAGCCATGCCGCATAGTCCTCGAGCCAGGGAGCCCAGCCGTCGGCTTTGACGATTGCGGTGGCCGAGGGGAACCGAAAGTGGAGCACGCGGCTCCGTATCGTCGGGAGCAGCGCGTAAGGACGCGTCGTGAGAAGCAGGAGCGTCGTGTTCGCCGGCGGCTCCTCCAGCGTCTTCAGAAAGATGTTCGCGGCCGTGACGTGCATCCGGTCGACCTCGTGCAGGATGGCGACCTTCTGCTGCGACACGGCTGGCGAAACCTGAAGCTTGTCGATCAGATCGCGGGTCGTTTCCGCCCCGATCTGCCGCATCTTGCCGGCCGGCCTCAGCGTGAAGCAGTCGGGATGCTGATCGGGAGGAAAGCCGCCGTCGCCGTGTTCGCGGCGCACCGTGGTCCCCGTCGCCGGGTCGAAATTCACGTTGAGCAGTCGATCCGCAATCGCCGTCGCGATGGCGACGAGCGTCTCGTGATCATCGCCGTGCAGAAGGATGCTGTGCGACAGCCGCCGGCGCGCGATGGCCTGCTCGATGACCGAGATCGCCGGCGTGCCGGCGAGCGTTTCAGGCCAGGGTATTGCGGACATCTCGGACGGGTCGCGTCAAAGGAAGCGGACAATTCGGCGCCGGGCGTGGCCGCCGATCACTTGATCCGCTCCTGCACTGCGGACCAGATCTTCTTGTCGATCACGTCCTCGGCCTTCGTGCCATCGACCACGACGAAGCGTTCCGGCATGCTCTTGGCCAGCACGAGGTAACCCTCGCGGACCTTCTTGTAGAAATCGATGTTCTCGCGCTCCATGCGGTCCGGCAGGTCCGAGGCGCGCTGCTTCAACCGCGCGATGCTCACGCTCTCCGGAACGTCGAGCACGATGGTGAGATCCGGCATCACGTTGCCGACGGCGAAACGGTTGATCTGATTGACCGGATCCGACGCGAGATTGCGCCCGATGCCCTGGTAAACGGTCGAGGAGTCGAGATAACGATCGCTCAGAACAATGGCGCCGCGGATGAGGGCGGGAACAATCACCTCGCGCACCAGCTGCGCACGAGCCGCCGCAAACAAAAGAAGTTCCGTCTCTGCGACCATCTCGTCGCCCTTGGAGTTGTGGACGAGGATGTTTCGAATCTGCTCGCCAATCTCCGTCCCGCCCGGCTCGCGCGTCGTCAACACCTCTCGATTCGCCTTCTGAATATGGGCGGCGAGTCGCGCGATCTGGGTCGATTTGCCAGCTCCTTCGGATCCCTCGAACGAGATCAGCTTGCCGGCGGGTTTTTGTTTCAGAGGCATGAGTGGGAGCGTGGAGAATTCGGAACTGGTTGGCGAGGAAGCTTTCAACCGCCGCGGAGGTGGGACTTTTTCCGGTGGAAATCCGCGACGCGACAAGGCGCGTCGAGAGAAAATTCCGCGCCGCCGCTGCGCAATCAGATTCGCGGCGGAACCGCAGGTTTTCGCCGAGCGAAAACCTACGGCTCGCTGGCGCTCGCGCCCCGGGTGGGGCAGGACTGCCGGGCAGGCCCCAAGGTGGAACGCGCGGCCCCTCGCGCGCTCGGATCCCCTTCACACAATCCGAATCCGAGACGGCGGACCAAGCCAGGGTGTCATCCAATAGATGACACTCTGGCTTGGCGCCTTGGTCATTCTTCAGGCTTTCACGGCGCGAAAGACTGAATGGTTCGCGAAAACGACGCATGCCGCTGCCGCGCGCCGCCGAGCTGCGCGGCGTTGTCGCATTTCCGTTGAATGGACGGGCCAAAGTGGCCAACTCTTGGCGCCCACTGCCAATGCTTGCGCCGTATTCTGCATCACCCTTTCTGGGGGCGAACATCATCGAAATTTTTGAGCGCTGCGACACGGTCGATAAGATCATCGTCACCGGCCTCGGTCTCGCGAGTCTCGTCGCGTGGACGATCATGTTTGGAAAGTACTTCGAGCTGAAGCGACTGCGGCTGCTCAACTACAGTTTCGAGTCACACTTGCGTGACCAACGCACGATCCTCGACCTGCCGGAGTCCTTCCGTGACCGTCGCGCGATTCCGTATGCCGACGTGTTCGCCGACGCGGTCGAGAGCTACTGGCGCGCCGCCGCGATCGGTAAGGAGAACGGCTCGACCAATTCCCGGGCGCAGATCGAGCACGCGGAGAACGCCATCCAGCGCGCTCTCGCGCGCCAGACGCTGCGCTACGAATCGAGCATGATCTTCCTCGCCTCGATCGTCTCGGGCGCGCCGTTCATCGGACTGCTTGGCACGGTGTGGGGCGTCATGGAGGCGTTCAGCTCGGTTGCGGCCCAGCAGAACGCCGGCATCCCGCAGCTGGCGCCTGGCGTCTCGGGCGCCATGCTCGCCACCATCGCCGGCCTGGTGGTCGCCATCCCGTCGGTCTTCGGTTACAACCTTCTGCTCGGCCACACGCGCTCGATGATCACCGAGCTCGAGAACTATTCGAGCTCGCTTGCCGACCGTCTCGAGCTGGAAACCAAGTAAGCCGCCCACATGGCCCGAAAATTCCACAGCCGGCGCTCCTCGCATCCCATTGCCGAGCTGAACGTCACGAACCTGATCGATCTCGGGTTCATGCTGCTGATCATCTTCATGATCGTCGCGAATCCCGCGATGCAGAAGGAGCAGACGACACAGATCAACCTGCCGACCGTGGCAAAACTTCCCGACGTACAGAGTGACTCCACCGAGAAGATTGTAGCGGTCAGTGTGGACGCGAACGGCCGGTACTATTTCGGCACGAGCCGCACGGCGATCACCCTGCAGCAGATGCGGCTGGAATTGAGGAAGCTCGGGAAACAGGCAAAACCGCCGGTGATCAGGGTGCGCGGTGACGGCTCCGTGAAATTCGAAAAAGTCGCGCAGCTGTTCGCCGAGGTGCAGGCTGCCGGGCTGACCAAGTTCAGCATCGATTCCCAGGCCGAGTAGCCGACCCGCAGGCCCAAGCCTGATTCCGATCCATGACGCCACGCTCACCCGGTGCCTTCATGCTGTCCGCGACCTTCCACGCGGCGGTCATCGGCATGGCCATGATCTTCGCGATCGGCACGTGTCAGCGCGACAAGACACCGTCGCCCGTCCTGGAGCTGGTGGCAGGCGAAGGGGACAACTACGGCGCGACCGAAGCCCCCAAGCTGGGCGTCGAAAATGGCTCCAAGTTGGATATGTCGGCATCGCTTCCGGCCCCGATGCCGGAGCCTGCGGTGATTCCGCTCGCCCCTGAGCCCGCGCCCGAGCCCGCGAAGCCCGAACCGCCGGCCCCGACGCCGACTCCGCCCGAGCCGAAGAAGGAGACGCCCAAGGAAGCTCCCAAGCCTGCGCCGAAGCAGCCCACGATGTCCAAGAAGCTTCTCACCCAGGTTTACAACGCGAAGGCGAAGGCGATGAAGGAGGCGGCGAAGGAACGCGCCGCCGAGGAGAAGCGGCTCGCGCAGATGAGCAAGGAGGAGTTCGACAAGCGCAACAAAGCGGCTGCCGCGCGCGGTCCTGCGTCTTCCGCGAAGGGCCCGCGCATCGACGCCGAGGGAATCCGCAGCGGCGTCGTCGGCGGCTCCAGTGCCAACAAAACAGGCGGCGCCGGAGGCAAGGCGCTTACCGCGGCACAGGCCGAGCTGATTGATCAGTACTTCGCGATGCTGAAGCAGCGTGTTCTTCGCGCCTTGGACAAACCGCCGGGCGTGAGCGACAACCTCAGCGTGACGATTGTCGGTTACCTGTCGGCCACCGGCAAACTGTCGAACATCCGCGTCGTCCAGTCTTCCGGCAGCGAGGAATTCGATCATGCGGCCGTGGCGGCCTTCTCACGCGTCACCATGCCGGAGCGTCCGGATCACAAGGGGGAGGAGTTTGAACTGATCCTTAAGACGAAAGACGTGGATCAGAATTGAAAAAGTCCTTGCCTTCGGGCCGAGAAGCCAGATTTTCCTGCACCTCGCACACGCGAAGGGCTCTTAGCTCAGTTGGTAGAGCGCCTCAATGGCATTGAGGAGGTCACCAGTTCGAACCTGGTAGGGTCCACCACTTTACACCGCCGCCGGACACGCTCCGGCGGCGTTTTTTTTGCCCGCTTCCTGCTTTCTGCCAGGCAGTATCTTGCCCCGGCAGCAGGGACTCGTACGCACCAAGCTGGTTATTCGGCGCTCCGCAGCCCGATTTCACTTGAGGCCTCAAGCGTCTCGGAATGGGGCAACCGGCAAGAGTCAGCCAGTTCGTCCGGCGCAATCGAATTGCTGGGAAACAGGACGTCCCGGCGTACCGCAGGGCGCTGTTAATAATCAACACATGACCCAACACATGACCCGAATGGCGCTAAGTTAGGCAGAGTCGCATCCCCGCTGACGTGGGCCAGTCTGACGATGGTCGTCGCCGAGACCGCCGCGCCTTGGGGGAGACAACGTGGAGCCACAGCAACACCACGCCCGTGATCACGAGGGCATACTCGAACCACAAAACGGTATGGGTGAAGACGGGCGGCATGGATTCCGAGTGCGGCGGAAAATCCGAGCGGCTGCAACGATTTCTGGAGCGGAAGATTGATTCCGGTTTCCGGGGCGCACTTGCACCAAGCGCCTTTTGTGCCGGTGGCACCGTGGCCAACGACGCTGCGATCAAGGTGGTGGCCGGAACAGGCGCGGTCGCTCCGGCAGGGCGCCATGGGCAGCACTGGGGCGACAACATGTTTGTAGATAATCTCGCCGGGCCATTTAGAGGCCCCGTGACGTTTTATGCGGCGAAACCGGGTTCTCCGGACCTGATTCAGACGGTGAATCGGCCTGCTTTCTTGGCCCCGGCTTACCAGGCATTCACGTACGACGCCGATGGCAACCTGCTGACGGATGGCGTGTGGAAGTACACCTGGGACGCTGAAAACCGGCTCACTTCGATTGAAACGCTGCCCAGCCTCGTGCTCGGGCTTGCTGACACAAACGCGCGCAAGCTCGAGTTCCGTTACGATTACCTTGGCCGCAGGATCGAAAAGGCGGTGCGTGGTGGCTGGAATGGAGCGGCCTACACCTCGACGGTCTCGGCCTCACGGTTCCTGTACGACGGCTGGAACGTGATTGCCGAGTACTCGGTGAGCGGGGCCGGGGCGTTGACGCTGACGCGCACGTACACCTGGGGTCTGGACATCGCGCGCAGCGTGTCCGACGCTGACGGGGTGGGTGCGCTCCTTCAAATTGCGGATCATGCTCAGAACCGGGCCTACTTTGCGTCGTACGATGGCAACGGCAACGTCGCCGCGCTGTTTGACGGCGCGAACACCTCGACGGCGACCTGCGTGGCGGCGTACGAGTACTCTCCGTACGGCGAACTGCTCCGGTGCCAGGGCACGTATGCAAAGCAGAATCCCTTCCGCTTCTCGACGAAGTTCACGGACGACGAGACGGGCCTGGTTTACTACGGCCGCCGTTACTACAGCCCCGCGGATGGCCGGTTTGTCGGTCGGGACCGGGTCGAGGAGAAAGGCGGGCTGCACCTGTACGGATTCGTTGGTGACAACCCAATGAACCGATGGGACGTGCTGGGAATGCTGACAAAGGCGGAGGCAGACGCTGCCTATAAGGGGCCCCTCGTGGTGATGGATCGAGTGGTGGTTACACCGGATACCGTCGATCAGAGCGGGTGGATATTCAACGGTACGACAGTGGACCGTGAACTCGTCGGAGACGACGGGGCCGGATGCCTGACCTATCGAGTTACGGAGACAAATGACTTCGATGTGAATGTCTGGTACGAGTCGGACTGTAGTCAATCCACACCGCCAGACAAACAACAGACCCCAAACAACTCACCGGATTGTTTGGAAGCAAAGACGGCGCTCGCTGCGGCTCAAAATTCAGCTGCCGCGTATAATGACTCGAAGCCGGCGAATGGCTGGACACGTGTTGATCCGGCTTCTCTGGGCATTCAACAAAGAGCGTTGGTTGACGCGAGCAGTGGATTTGCAGCCGCGATATTCCGTAATGGGTCTACTGGAGAGTTGCAGGTGGCGTACCGCGGGACAGAGCCGTACAAGGATGACGTTCTGACTGACCTTGGACAAGGGCTTAACTTTTCGATGGCGCAGTATGAAGCGGCCCAGTCGCTCGCATTTGAGATCACCGACTACGCGGCATCCCAGGGAATATCGGTTTCGTTTACTGGGCACTCATTAGGTGGTGGTTTAGCCGCTGCCGCAGTCCACGGGCTCGGTTCAGCCGGCGGCTACGCAAGCTACACGTTTAATGCCGCTGGGTTGAACTTCAGAACTTGGGCCGGAGACCTTGGTGGAAGTTCGGGGACAGATACAACTCGAGCGTACTATGTCCGCGGAGATCCCCTGCATGTCGCTCAGACCATTCCCGGTATCCCTGCAGCAGATGGGGTGAAGATACCACTGCAGGGGAACGGCCAGTTCATCAGTGCGAGCAACCACAAAATTTCCACCGTAATAGAGGCTCTCGCAGCGGAGGTCCGAGCAAAATGCAACTAACCACCTTTCCCTTTAAATGGGCATGGGTAATCTTTGCGCTCAAGTTTCTTGCCGTACTGGCTCTTGCGTGCTGGCCATACGTCATGATCGCTGCCATCATGACGATGGACAGCGAGAAGGCCGCTCAACATCTGCCATTGAGATACACCGTAGCGACCTATGTGGAAATGCTGTATCCTCTCACGCTAGGGACGGCCTTTTGGCTAGATCGAAAACGCTATAGACACAGACACGGTTCTGGCTACCGGGTCATGCTTTGGAGTTCATGTATCGCAAACGCGCTGCTCGCGTTGCTGTGCCTGCTGAGTTGATGCCCCAAACAGAGCAGGTAGCGGCATTCCGAATGGTTCGATCCGGGAGGATGGGTTACACATACGGCGGTATATGCCAACGGTGTCCGGGAGAGTTGCCGCATCGAAGGGTCAACATAGGCGGTAGAGGCAGTTGTCTGGGCATGGTGAGGAGATGGGAGTTCGCGAGTGTTTTTCGACAACGAAGCGCCGGTGGTCCCCGGGCGGATGCTGGCGAAAAATTCGCCCATATGGCCGGCTTCGATTTGCGGGGGGCTGGGGTTGCGGTTACGCCGTTTTGCGGCGGGCGGAAGGTGATTCCGACCATTGGATTCGCGGGGCGCCAATTTTACGTGGACGGCGCCTGATGGGCTCTTTTCCCTCTGAAAATGCGTCGCCATCGACGCGGCGTATCTATATACTGGTGACATGGAAGCAAATGGAGGCGGAGCAACGGTGGATGAGTCGTTTTATGAACCAGCCCTTCGGCTGGTGCGTGACTACTCGCGCCATCGGCGCTCCGACCTTGAGCTCAGCGATGAACAGTTTCTGCGCTCCGGTATTCAGCGGGTATTGGGGCAGTGCGACTCCGGTCGCGACTTCCTGCAGGGCCGCCAAGACCGCGGCGAGCATCTGGCAAGAAGCACTTGGTTCGATGCGCTGCGCTCGAAGCGAAGGGGCGCAATGGTTGCCGAAGTGGGGGCTCGCTCATATGAGATCTTCTCGCGGTACTTGGCCCAACGGGATTGGTTGGGAGCATTCCCTGAACTGAAGGATCGCGCAGTCTGGGCGGTCGACGGACATCAGATCGCGCATGCCGTCCACGCGTCAACGGGCCCCAAGGACGAGTATGTACCCGTCGGCGGACTCTATGGCATGTGCCTGCACTCGGGTTTGCTGCGGCCAATGGCGTCATTCCAGGGCGATGGTGTGCGCAGGCACGAGTTCCCGGTGTTCAAGGAGAACCTGCCTCGTTGGGTATGCCAGCAGAAGGGCAAGCTCATGCCGGTCGTCGTCGGAGACCCAGCGTACATCGACATCCTCTATTGGTCCGAGCAAAGTCGGTTGCGTCAGGCAGTCGTGATCACCCGGGAAAAGGAGAACATGAAGCCAACGGTGATCAGCCCCTATGCTTACGATCCGAACGACCCGGTGAATCGCGGGGTGGAGGCCGATGAGATGGCCGGTTACGCGTACGCCTACTTGCGGCGGATCGTCTATCGTGATCCCGCCAGCGGCGAACGCTTCGTGTTCATCACGACCGAGAAATCGCTGCGCCCGGGCGTCATCGCCCTGCTCTATGCGCTGCGTTGGCAGATCGAAAAGGCCTACGACGTCTTCAAGAACAAGTTCCACCAACAGAAGGCCTGGGCTACCGGAAAGACCGCCGCGCACACGCAGGCGCACCTGATCGCTCTCACCCATAACTTGCTGACGATCCTCCTGAGTAATCTCGAATCCATCGGAGCAAGCGAAACCAAGGTGCACACCCGCACCCAAGCCCGGATCGCTTCCACCCCTGATGAGAAGCGCGTCCCGGCCCGAGAGCGTGTCCGCCATGCCCTCCAGCTTACTTGCCAGTTCATCCGGCTACTACGACATTGCCTCGAACACAGAACGCGCTGGATAGACGCTCTGCCTCTATTCCAGCTTCGACTCGCGGCTTACCTCTGACCAACTCCCGGACACCGTTGGTATATGCCGAAGGGGTCATGGGTATATGCCGAAGGGGTCATGACTTCATTCTTGACAGCGCCATGTCGAACCTGCGGTCGTGTTGTTTTCCGGAGATCATTCCCTTCCCCCTGAACAAGTCCCGCCGGCAATTGCCACGATTGATCACATGGTAACACGCCCCGCAAATTCCAGTCTCAGCTTCCGCGCTATGCCTCACACGAGGTCCATCCCCCTATTATTCTTGTCAAGAGTCCTGTCGTGACCCCTTCCGATTACACCAGCTATGACATATGTATCGGGAAAACTATTGAATAGTGTTAATAACTCATTGGGAACTATGATACATAAGCCGGGAGCTAAAAAGATGACGTACCCATTGCCTTTTCAAGATCCTGGTGAGCGTACCGCGCTGAGGCTTACGGTTGGCAATATTGGCCTTACATCTATAATAACCGATGAATTTCTTGCGCGAGAATGTCCGTAGGCTTGGCCTGTTTATCGCGGCCATGTTTATTGTTTCTACAGCTTTGCTGTTGTTCGTTACTCCTTACGTGGATGACCCACGGGGGCTTGGCCTAATTGATGACGACTACTGGCTGCTGTTTGTGTCGTTGTGCGTTGGCATTGCGCTGTGGCAGCTGTGGCGATGGGTGTTGCTGGCAGGGCTCGCTGCGTTCCTGCTATGGCACATTGTTCCGGATTGGAATACCGAGCAAGGTGTGGATTGGTTTTCGATCTCTCTTGGTGTGGTTCTGGCAACCGCCGGGCTTCTGGAACGTAAGAGAGCGCAACGAAAGAAGGCAGCCGATAGCGCTCACGTCCCAGGACGTGAGTAAAGCGCGACGTTCGATTTGGAAGATAGCGTTCAACTTGGACGTGGTGACGCGTTTATAAGTGCCTGATGGTAATGTATGTAAGTAGCGGGTGTAGTATGTATTACAATACGCGGCTTCAATATTGAAGGCCGCGTGGGGGGCTCGCACTGTGAGCGCTCGTGACCGACGCCACCGCAGCTTCCCCTGACTTCTCCCACGAGTTAGACAAGCTGCGCCGCGAGAACGAGGAGCTATCCGCCGAGAACCGCGTGCTTCAACTGAAGGTGCAGAAGCTCCAGCGGATGCTCTGGGACAAAAAGTCGGAACGGATGCCGAAGGACGACAAGCAAGGGGTGTTCTTCGACGAGGCGGCCGAGACGCGCGCCGATGCGACCCCGGGGATCGCGGCGGCGAAGAGGAAGACGGATGGTGCGCCTCGCACTCCGAAAGGTCCGAAGCCGCTCGATCCTGCGCTGCCGCGGGAAGTGATCCAGGTGCCGGCGCCCGAACTGAGGGATCTGATCTGCCCGGTGACCAAGCAGCCGATGCAGCCGGGCTTCGTGGAGCGCATCGAGGTGCTGGCCCGCCGGGCGCCCGAGTACTACGTCAAGGCGTACGAGCGCACGGTGTTTGTCAGCCCGGCGAAAACCGCTCCGGTGTATGCTCCGTGGCCGGCGGACGTGCTGCCGCGTTCGCGTGTGCACGCCAGTGTTGTCGGCCACATCGCGGCGGCGCACTACTGCGAGCACCTGCCCTTCCACCGGATTGAACAGCAGCTCGCCCGCACCGGCGTGGAGCTGGTCACATGGGGTCATGACTTCATTCTTGACAGCGCGAGGTCGAACCTGCGGTCGTTTTGCTTTCCGGAGATCACTCCCTTTCCTCTGAACAAGTCCCGCCGGCAATTGCCACGATTGATCACATGGTAACACGCCCCGCAAATTCCAGTCTCAGCTTCCGCGCCATGCCTCACACGAGGTCCACCCCCTACGATTCTTGTCAAGAGTCCTGTCGTGACCCCTTCCGATTACTGCGCTAATCCTTCCACCTCCACCACGCGTTTCTACGCGTCCGATGGCCACGGCAACGTCCGGGAACTCACCGACGCGACGGGTGCGGTCACCGACACCTACGCCTATGACGCCTTCGGGAACCTCGTCGCGAAATCGGGCTCCACATCGAACAATTACCTGTATTGCGGAGAGCAGTATGACCCGGACTTGGGGCTTTATTACAACCGAGCGCGGTATCTGAACACGGACAGTGGCCGGTTCTGGTCGCGAGACTCGTTCGAAGGTTCGCGCGGCGAACCGATGTCGCTGCACAAATACAACTACGCTTTTGGCAATCCAGTAGATGGAACTGATCCAAGCGGTAATTTTAGTCTGGTGGAGGTCATGCAGACGGTCGGTGTCGTTGGAACGCTCACACTGATCGCAAACGTGGGAATCACGTCGCTCGGTGCGTCGGCGGCGATGGCGGACGCGGACGGCCAGCCAGATGCTGCAATTGCAAGCGTCAGCGAGGTTGGAAGCACGCGCGGTGCGAGTGCCAGCGTTGGATTTGATGTCGTTCTCGATTTTAAGTCGGGGCGAACTTATGCATACGCGAACTTCAGCGCCGGGCTTGCTCCCTTGTCCTACTTTAAGGCGTTCCGGAACGTAGTATCGCCATCTGTCACTGCGGGTCTTATTTGGAATCTCAACGCACCAGATGAGTGGTCGGGCGGAGGTCTCACCGCGACGTGGCCTGGATCGGTCAGCCTAATACTCGCCAAGACTCTGGGTCGCACGAATCCTATGTGGGGAGCTTTGAGTCAGCTCGCCAAACGTGAGCACAACGTCAAAGTCTCGGATTACGTGGTCCAAATCGGCGTTTCGACTTCTGGACCCGCTGCTTTGAAGCTTGGTCTTCGAAACAACTCGTTTGGCGCAGAAGCGGGCATCGCTTCCGATCCGATCGATCTCACCGGATTGGGAGAGGCCGCGGGCGATCTGTTAAGCAAGGTCAACATCGGCGCGCTTGGCTCGCTGAGAGGTGGGCTAGACGCTCTGCCAAGCATCGTGAAATAAAAACGGAGGACGAATCATGCCACCTACACTCGATGTGCGAATGTTTTTGTTTACGATCGCGCTGCTGCCGCTGTATCTCTTCGCCGCAAAAAAAGTCGGCGATCGGATTGCGCGGAACGAAAGCTCAAGCGCCTCTAAACGAGAGGCGTGGTCAGTGATTATCCTAGGGCTTGCCTACATTCTTTTGATGATCAGCCAGCTTCGACTGGTTCGATGGGACCACGGCGCTTTTGCATCGGTGTTCACGTGGTTTTGCGCGCACGGGGTGCCTGCACTGTTGGTCGGTCGCGCAACATGGGCCGTGCTACGTTGCTTGAAAGCCGTTCGGGCGCGAAATGCGTAGGCTGTCAAATATGCCGAAGGTGGCAGGTATATGCGAAGGGGTCATGACTTCATTCTTGACAGCGCCATGTCGAACCTGCGGTCGTGTTGTTTTCCTGAGATCACTCCCTTCC
>JAJYAR010000247.1 GCA_021779435.1 bacterium | reverse complement strand
CTTGGCGGAAGGGCCGATGACTTTCGTCCAGTCAGTCGTGAAGACGGTGGCCGGCTGCGCCGCGGCACGAATCTGCAGTGCGAGCGGTTGCCACCAGCTCACCTCGCCTTGAGCAACGCGGACGAAGACCGTGCGATGTCCCACGGTCCCGCACGCTATGCCGCGCAGCGTCGTCCCGGAGAAACGGGAATCGCGCAACGCGTGCTGTGGATCCTGTAACTCGAGGATTGTCGCGCCCGCGTCGGCCTCGAACGCGGCCTCCACGTCGACGGCCGCTTCGGCCGGGGCCATGGCGGGAGTTTTCCCGCGCCATGTGATCGCGATAACGTTTTCAGTTGCAGCAGGCGCCTCGACTTCGATGCGGGGAGTCCCCACCGCGTCGGTGAGCACGTGCCAGGCGACGGGGCGCCCGTTGACGGCCACGGCAGCGACACCGTCCCGCCTGGCGGCAACCTGCAGCCGAAGCCGCACCGGTCGGGAGAAGCGCGACTGCAGGCTGTACCGGTCGACCTCGCCCTCGCGGAAAAAGGCGAAGTCGAAATCAGGGTGATGCATTTTCGCGCGATCCCAGTCCGCGGGAAACCCCGGCCGCAGGCGAACTTCGCCCGTCAGCAGGTCCGGCCGGACGCCAAACACTCCTTCCACGATCGTGCGTGACAAGGTTCCGATGCCATCGCCGAAATCGCGTTGCGACTCGCGTCGATTGACGTCGAACCAGGTCGCCATGCCGACGTTGCCAGGGCAAATCCCGAGAAACATGCTGTCGAGCAGCGCGCCCTTCAGCAACGGGTAGGCGGCGTCCGGGCGACCCGCCTCCCACATCGCGAGCGCGGTGTGCGCGGTCTCGGCGAGCACCACGTTATTGATCGACCACGCGTAAGGCATCCATGTAGTCGTGGAGACAGTATGATTTCCTGGCGGGACGCCCGGACCCGACACCGCGAAGTGCGGCAGTTCGGCGTCGACCTGCCGCGTCATTTGCCAAGCCTCGAGCGACGACGGAACTTCGGAATCGAGGGTATGATAGAAGGTCCAAGCCGCCGCGCTGGGGTGGACCAGCTGCAGGCCCATCAGGTCCTTCCATTCGGCAAACCAGCCGTAGTCCGGCAGCCACAAGTGCGCCCGCATGGCGCGCTCGATGAGCATCGCCTCGCGTTCGTAGGGAACCGGGTCCGCACCGACGAGTTTCGCCAGCCGCGCCGCCATGCGGTTGTGGTAAACGTTGAAAGCCGTCGCATGCGTCGTACCACCTCCGTTGTAGCTGAGGGCGTCACTGGCCCAGATGCAGCAATAGGCCTCGTACAGCGGTAGCTTATCCACCCCGTACTGACGCCGAAACAGGCGGCGCTCCCAGGCGAGATGGCGTTCCAGCACCGGCCAGATCTTTCGCGCGTAATCGACATCGCCGGTCCAGAGGAGATGGCGCAGGATGGCGTCCACTCCGATCAGATTCATGTCATAGTGCGATTTCGTCAGGTCGCCATTGGAATGCAGCGCGGTCTCGTTGCGGGCCAGGTTGGCCGAGGGTTCAGCGGCCGGGATCGCGTCCGCGACCGGCTCCGTGTTCTGTTGCCCCGCGTACCCGTCGAAGTGCGCCCGCGTCCGCTCATGCCATCCGAGGGCGTCGCCGGCGTAGCTGACGCGCCAGCCAAGCAGGCGCACCCGCCAGGCGACGCCGCCGTGCAGATAAGCCAGCTGACGATCATCCCATACCCCATCGGCGGCGATGTTCAGCGCTGACACCGCCGCGTCCAGAAATGCGTCGGGCGTCTGCACCGCCACGCGTGAGGCAATCGCCTGGCGTTCCGCTTCAGCCCGCGCAAACACTTCGGGAATGTCCTCGGTCTGCCAGACGGCAACTCCGGCAGTTGGGCCGGAAGGGGTCGCATGCTCCGCCGCGACTTCGCGATATGTCGCCAGTACTTCCGAGCCGCCGCGCGTTGCGGGGAGATGCTGCAGCGCGATGAAGACCGGCTGACCCGGAACCAGGCGGACGCGTCCGATGACGAGCGGTTGCGCCGGCGACGCGTTGGCTTCGCCCCCGAATAGCCGGGCCGGGGTTTCCCACCAAGCAGCATCACCAACGCCCAGCTTCGTGCCTTCTGGCACGATCCCGGCCATGCGACCTCCCGGGCCTTGGACCACAAAGGATTTCTTGCCCAAGGTGATTTTGTTATTGCGACAATAGTCCGGCTGCAGGCGGAAGTATTCCCTGACGGCCGTCCGTTCGGTACCGACATCGCCGTCGCGGCCGCCGCGCTCTCCGGTGATGCCACCAAAGGCGAAGACCAGATCCAGGGGTCCCGACATCGACAGCGACTCGATCCGAACCACCACTCCCTCGGGTGTACGCGGTGCGAGGGTCGTCATTCGCAGGCTGCCCGCGCCAAGCCACGGATCGCGAATCTCGTGGATCATCGAACCGGCGCGGTAACGCGCGACGACATTCGCGGCCCCGTGCAACCATTTCGTGCCGGCGGCTGAACTGATCCCCAACCGGAGATTGCCACCGCGGCCCGGCAGGTAAAACGAGAACTCCGGCCGGTCACCGCCATCCACTCGAAACGCGGTCGAGCCGCCATAGAGCGGACGGTTGAACGATTCGCGCCCGTTCGTAATGACGAAATCGCCGTCCTCGGGAGTGTAACGCAGCGGCCGAGCGATGTTGCCGACCAGCATGGGTCGCGTGCTGCGCTCGTCGCGCTCGAGGGCGTCGACTCGCACCGAGGCTGATGCGCCGCCTTCGCCGAAAGAAGATCCCATTGTCAGCAAACCCAAGGCGATTGCGGCTGGGACCACGTGCTTCATTTTCATAAGATTTGGGAGGCGAAACGGCGTCACCGAAGATCCAGCCGGACAACCGAGGTGAGGTCGGACGGCGCTTGCGCACCATTGGGTAGCGTGAGTTCAAGTCCGCGTTCGTTGCTGCTGAACGCACATGCCTCGAGCTTCCGCATCCCGAGCATTTGCGCGGCGATGACGCGGCCGCCGAGCCGTATATGATTGGCGCGCAGCGCCTCCCAAGGAGGAGGCTGGCTACGCTCAGGTCCAACTTCAGATGCGCATATCCCCTGCGACAGACTTGCCGCCACGCCAAAGGCGGCAGCGACGGCAAGAAGGTGCACCGGCCTCATACCCCTCGTCAGGTCATTTCTTAGTTGCCGGGGGCACATAGAAATCGCGCGCCAGTTCGGTGGCAGTGATGATGTTAAGGGCCCATTGGGAAGTGCCGGGCGTATCCAGGCCGGGAATCTCCTGGACGGGACGCGCAACCAGCGGACCGCTGATTACGACGGGCTGCGCGGGAAAGCGGTCGCGCCCGCCTTTGGTTTCCAGGAGCTGCCGAAGCTCCTGCCACGTCCGGTGCCCGAGCACCGGGTCCTGTTTGAGCTTCGCCACATAGGCCGCGAGGCGTGCACCGGTATAACCGCCGCTCCCGGCCTCTTCTTCACAGTGCAGGTTCCACGCCCGGGCAAACTCCGGACAGTCGATCAGCTGCATCAACTCCATCGCGAGTTGGTCACCGCCGAACAGAAACAGGAACCCGCCGCCCTTCATGTTCGGTTCTCCGATGTCAACCAGCTGCTTGGTCCGCAGATCAAAACGCAGACCCAGACGGTGCGCGATCCCCCCGGGCAGTGCGCCGATACTCTTCATCCCGGCCAACACGTAGTCGCGGTAGCGCGCGTCTCCCGTGCGCTCCCATTCCGTCATCCAGTTGCTCGCCAGCGCCTGCCAATCCGGTGCGAGGCGGAATATGATTGGTTCGTCGGCGCGCACCAGCTGGTGCCGCAGCGGCTGGATTTTCGCAATTGTCTCGTCGACCGTGAGCACCTCGCGCATCAGGTCGCCGGTGCGTTCGTCGGTGGTGAGATAATAGTAGGGTCGTTTGAACAGCGCCTGGCTAATCCGCGCCTCTTTTGCACCACAGCCCCAGTGACTCACATTGTGGCGGGAACCAAGACCGAAGAAACGCCCGGCGTGGTACACGTCGACTTCACTTGTGTTCCGGGTCATCGCCTCCGCGAGGCGGAACGCATCGGCGCGGCCGGTGCGCAGGAAGGCATACCAAAGCCAGAGGTTCGGCGCCAGCTCGGTGCTGTTCCACGCATGTCCGCCGATATCGTACATCCACGTGTGGCGCCGCGGGTCGTAGGTCCGCATGAAGTCGCCGAAATCCCAGAAGCCATACCAACTCCGTTGGTCGACCTCCCGTTGATAGAAGTCCAAGGCGCGATCGAGCATCGTCTCCAGGGCGGCTTTGTCCGGAGTGGAGCGGTCCGGCAGGCTCCACACGCCCAACGTGTGCGTTGAGTGGTAGTACTCGGGTGCACACACCAGCAATGGCGGCTCGTTCGCCGTTTTGGCCAACGCCACCAGATCCGCATTGGCTGGGGTCGCCGGGAGCGCCCAAAGGGTCAGCTCGGCCGTGTTGGCCACCCCGTACGGGGTGCTGAATCCTTCCTGGTAGTCCTCGTAGGAAATCGTGGGTTCGTGCCCAATGACGTCGTAATGCCGGAGGTCCATGGGCGGCGCGTCGGGCGACCACAGCCAGATTTTCAGTTCGGCCGCCGCGGCGGAAGCCCCGGTAATCTCGATGGCGGAGGGATACTTTTCCCAAAACCGCTTCACGCCCACGGCGAGGCCGCCGGACACGTCACCCACGAATGCGCAACCGCGCGCCCGGTGCCCATTCAGAACATGCAACCAGGAACTGGCCTCCCCTGTTCGCTTGTTGATCGAGAAGGAATCGGGTGCGAGTTGCGCGAGTTTGAAGGCATCCCAGACGGCGATCGACTCGAACTGCCCCTTCGTCTTGTCGCCGAGTTCGGCCAGGTTCGGAATCCGCTTTCCCGCGAGCTGGTCGAGGTTCATCGCCACCGCATTCTTAACCAGCACCTCCCGGT
>JAJYAR010000246.1 GCA_021779435.1 bacterium | reverse complement strand
TCGGGCCGAAGCAGCTGGCGGTACACGAGGCGGACAACCTCGCGGTCGCCGACCATGGTCCCGGCGTCCTTGAGGGCGCGGGCTTCGGGGGAGTCGAGCAGCGCGCTGACGACGATCGGCTCACACGTGAGACCGCGGGTGCGTGCGATGAACGCGGTGTTGGTGCCCTTGCCGGCGCCCGGAGCGCCGCCCAGGAGGATGATTTCCTTCGGGAAACGGAGGTTTTCGCGGCCGAAGTCCTCCTCGAGATCGCGCCAGACGGCATCGAAGATCAACTGGGCGTCCTTGATCTCGAGATCGGTCGATTTGCCCGAGGCTGCCGGGGCGGTGATGGCTGAAGGTTGAGCGACTGTGGACTTCATTGCGAAAATTCGGATCAGAAAGGAAGGCGGGCAATTTCGGCACAGGCGAGAGGTTCGTTTCGTGCAAAACGCTGGGCTGCGGCGAAAAGCGGGGTGAATTGCACGATGCGACGCCGCGATTCAAGCACGGCGCGACCCACGGTAACCGGCACACGCCGTTGCGCTAGCGAAACTTACTCGAATGCCTGTTCGAATCCCGCGTTTACGGAATTCAGGCCGGGGCGGCCTTGATCCATCGTATTAGCGGTACTTTTTCCTGTGCCGTCACTTGAGCAAAGGGCCGGCCTGGCGGGCGCGTCGCCGGACGGGCGGAAAAACTTCGGCGTTTTTTTTCGTTCCAGCCGAGGAACCGCCAAAACGAGCCCGGGTCCATCCACGCAACAATTCGCGCGGGCTTAGCTCGCGGAGTTGTTAAGTTGAAGCTGGACCTGGCGGGGTCGCGCGAGCGACCCCGCCTTGTTTTGCGAGGATGCCCCGTTCGAGTCCTCTTACTTCCCAACATGCGAATTCTTATCGTCGACGATGAGCCTGGGATCAGGCGGACCACCCGCATCGCCGTCGAGACGGCAGGCCATCAGGCTGCCGAGGCACCGAATGCATCGCGGGCCCTGAAATCGCTCGACGACGAGGCGTTCGACGCCGCGTTTCTGGACCTGAAGCTGGGGACGGACGACGGGCTCGACGTGCTGGGCAGGATGCTCAAGGCGCAGCCGGCGCTGGCGGTCGTGATGTTCACGGCGTATGCGAACATCGCGACAGCGGTGGAGGCGATGCGTCGCGGAGCCTTCGACTTCGTCCCCAAGCCCTTCACGCCCGACCAGATTCGCACGATCCTGGCGAAGATCGAGAAAACCAGGGCGCTGGAGACCCGGGTCCGCACGCTGGAAAGTGAGCTTGCGGCGGAAGCACCCCCGGTCGACCTGCAGTCCTCGGAACCGCAGACCCAGCACGCGCTTGAAATCGCGTTCAAGGCGGCGGAGACGCCCGCGAACATCCTCATCCTCGGTCCCAGTGGCACCGGCAAGAGCGTCCTGGCGCGCGAGGTTCATCGCCGCAGCGCGCAGCGGAATGCGGCGTTCGTGACCGTGAGTTGCCCGAGCCTCTCGCGCGAACTCCTCGAGAGCGACCTTTTCGGCCACGTGAAGGGATCCTTTACCGGCGCCGTGGCAGACACGATGGGCAAGGTGGCGGCCGCCGACGGCGGCACGCTGTTTCTGGACGAGATCGGTGAGATGCCGCTGGAGATACAACCCAAGCTTCTCCGGTTGCTCCAGGAGCGCGAATACGAGCGCCTCGGCGAGTCCAAGGTGCGTCGCGCCAACGTCCGGGTGATTGCCGCGACAAACCGATCGCTGGGGGACGACGTGAAGGCGGGACGTTTTCGCGAGGACCTGTTCTATCGGTTGAACGTGATCAGCGTGGCGCTTCCCGGGCTCCGTGACCGGCCTGCCGACATCGGACGCTTTGCCGAGAGCTATCGGAAGTTCTTTGCGGCCGGACTTGGCAAGAAGGTGACGGGCTTCTCGGCCTCCGTGCTCAACGCCTTCGCGGGCTACGCGTGGCCAGGCAATCTCCGTGAGCTGCGGAATGTGGTGGAGCGGGCCGTCATCCTTTGTGCCGGGGAAATCGTGGAACTGTGCGATTTGCCCGAAGAGTTCGGGTCGAAACCCCAGCCGGGGATTGCGGTCGGTGCGCGGGTGACGATCGATGCTCTTGAAGCTGAACACATCCGCCGGGTTCTCGCCATTTCCAGGAATCTGGAGGAGGCGGCGCGCATCCTTGGCATCGATCCGGCGACGCTCTATCGGAAACGCCAGAAACTCGGGCTCCTCTGAGCGGCCTTCCGGCATGCTCCGCACCCGTCTCTACCTCGGACTGCTGCCGCTGCTGCTGGTCCTGATCGCGATGGGCGGTTACGCGATTTACGTGTGCCGCGACCTGGCCGGCTCCCTGTCGCGCGACCTGGTCGCAAATTACCGCGCCATCGTGGCCTGCCAGCACATGCGCGAATCGGCGCGGCAGATGTACGCTGCGTTGACCGCGCCCCGCCCGGAGCCGGTGGACAGGAAGGCGTTCGAGGACGCGCGCTCGCTGTTCCTTCGCGACCTCATGGCGCAGTCGGCGGCATCCGCCGGCACGCCGCGGGCCGCCTACGTCGAGACCCTCGACCGGGCCTACATGCGGTTCGTGGAACTCGGCGAACGCACGCTGCGCGGGGATGCCGGTGGAGCGACGTTTCTCGCGATGTCGGACAGGTCCAGCGCGCTGGGCAACGTGCTCGACGCGATCGAAAGCCTCACGCGCCGCGACTTTGACGCCGCGCGGGAGACGGCGGGCCGCGTCGAGAATCTCGCGACGCGGACGCAGCGGCTGATGATCATGACGATGGCGGCCGCGGTACTGTTCTCGCTGTTCCTGGCGTGGCGACTGGCGGCGTCGCTGCTGAGGCCGATCAAGGCGTTCACCGCGTCGGTCGTGGCGGTGGGCGAGGGTGACCTGGAGCGCGTCGTTCCGGAGTACTCGAAGGACGAACTCGGGCAGCTTGCGCGGGCGTTCAACACGATGGCGGCGAAGCTCCGTGCGTATCGCGACGCGACACTCGCCCGCGTGCTGCGCGCCCAGCGCACGATGGAAGCCACGCTGACCTCCGCGCCGGATCCGGTTTTTGTGGTGGCGAGGGATGGAACGCACGAGGTGCGGAATCCCGCGGCGGAGCAGCTGGCGGACTCCCCGGACCTGGCGAACGGTTTTCCGCCCTCGCTCGCGGAGCCGCTCAACCGGGTGCTCGCGACGGGCGAGCACTATCTCCCGGGGGACTATTCGCGGCTGGTGACGCTTCAGGTGGACCGCGAGCCGCGGCATTACCTGCCCCGCATCCTCGCGATCGGCGACAAGCTGACCGAGTTCAAGGGGGCGGCCGTGATCCTGCAGGACGTGACGAAATTTCGTCTCCTGGATGATGCGAAGACGAATCTCGTCGGCACGGTGAGTCACGAGCTCAAGACCCCGCTCACCAGTTTGCGCATGGCCCTGTACCTGCTCGTCGAGCAGAAGATCGCCGGGCTTTCGCCGCAGCAGACTGAATTGCTGGAAGGTGCCCGGGACGACGCCGACCGGCTGCTGCGCATACTGGACAATCTGCTCGATCTGGCGCGATTGGAGAGCGGGGCCTCAGCGCTCGACCGGGCGAACGTCGGTGTTGCCGAACTGCTCGCGCCCATTGTTTCGGAGGCAAGGCCGGTGATCGACACCGCGGAGCAGCGACTCGTCGTCAACATCGCGCCGGAGGTTGCGAACCTGACCGTCAATGTCGACGAGGCCCGGATCAGGCATGTCTTCATGAACCTGCTGACGAATGCGTCGAAATATTCGCCTGCAGCCAGTGACATCCGGCTGGCGGCGACGCCGGCGGACGAACCCGGTTTCGTCCGCTTCAGCGTATTCGACCAGGGCCCCGGAATTTCGGCGGAGAACATCGGGCGGGTGTTCGACCGGTTTTTCCGGACAGGCGAACAGCCAAAACCCGGTGCGGGGCTGGGCCTGGCGATCGCCCGTGAACTGGTGGTCGCGCACGGCGGTTCGATTGCGTGCAACAGCAAGCCCGGCGAGGGCAGCGAGTTTTATTTCCTGCTGCCGCGGTAGCCCGGTGCGCCTCGGGAGCGAACGCGCGGGCACCCTTGTGCGCGCAATGCGTTCGGTGCGGCACCGTTCGCCTGTTCTCTTGACTAAGCTTTCGTTATGCGAGGCCCCGACGGTTCCAAACTTCTCACGCCGCCCCGTCTTGTTCCTGGCGGCAACCCGTCACCTCGCTGCGCACGGGGTTCACCCGCCGCGCATCCAGAACCCGCAATGTTCACCCGATAACCCTAACCACTATGAAAAACCGTCACGATGCCGGCACCGCGGAGACGCCGGAGCAGATCATTGAACACATCAGCCGTCTCATGGCAGAGGCCGAAGCGATGCTCGCCGGCCCCGTCGCCGACCAGGTGAGCGACAAGATCAACGACCTCAAGGACCGTCTTTCGACTGCCCGGGACAAGATGGGCGACCTCTACACGAGCGCGCGGCGCAACGTCGTTGCCGGAGCGAAATACACCGATCGCACGATCCGCGAGTATCCGTACTACTCGATCGGAATCGCGTTTGGCGTGGGCGTGCTTCTCGGCGCACTGGTCCTTCGTCGGGAAGACTGATCCATGGATGTCGATGCTGCCAGCTACAGCGGGCTGTTTGGCCCGTTCAGGCGTTTCGCCGATGGCGTGTTCGGCTCGCTGGAGGACAGGCTGGAGCTTCTATCCATTGAGCTTCACGAGGAAAAACAGCGACTGATCCAGCTTCTCTCGTGGGTCTTCGCCTTGTTCTTTGCCGGGACGCTCGCGATCGCCTTCGCGAGCGTCGCCGTGGTGATCGCGGTGTGGGACACCGGGGCAAGGATGCCCGTCGTGATCGGGATTGCCTCGCTGTATGCCGGCGTCGCGCTCTTCGCCGGGCTGAAACTCAGGTCGCATCTGCGAGGGCGTCCGCGACCCTTCGCGGCGACCATCAACGAACTGAAGAACGAC
>JAJYAR010000008.1:19936-20475 GCA_021779435.1 bacterium | reverse complement strand
GAACGAGCAGCAGCAGGACCATCAGGGTCAGGGGAATTCGAGCCGGCGGCTCACCGAGATCCAGAAGCAGATCATCAATGCCACCTGGAAGCTGCAGCGGGACGGGCGCACGGCGAGTTTCGACACCGATCTCGGAGTGGTGCGCGATTCACAGCAGAACGTGCGCGAGCAGGCGGAGCGGGCTGCGGGACAGGTGAGGGGGCCGCGCGAACAGGGGCTGTGGCAGACGGCGATGCGGGAGATGGACTCCGCGCTCGACCAGCTCAAGAAGACGGACGCCCCTCAAAAACTCGCGCAGGCATTGCCTCCTGAACAGGCGGCGTATCAGGCCCTGCTCAAGCTCCAGGCGCGCGAGACCGCCGTCACGCGCGGCCAGCGCGGGCGCAGCGGAAGTCAGGGACAGTCGGGCAATCAGCGTCAGATCGACCAGCTCGACCTCCAGCAATCCGAGAACCGCTATGAAACGCAGCGTCAGGCAAGGGCGCCGCAGAACGCGCAGCAGCGCGAACAGGTGGCGGTGATGAACCGGCTTCAGGACC
>JAJYAR010000008.1:0-19926 GCA_021779435.1 bacterium | reverse complement strand
AATTTCGTTACCTGACGGCCGGCGAATCGCACGGACCACAGCTCAGTGCCATTATCGAAGGGCTTCCGGCCGGTATACATATCGCCGCTGAAACGGTAAATCTGGACCTGGCGCGGCGGCAGCAGGACCTCAACCAGCGGTTGCAGGAGTTGCAGACTGCTCTGCAGGAAGCGCGCACCGAGCAGCAACGCGAGGAGCTCAGGCAGCGGTTGAAGCGTCTCGAGGAGGAGCAGCGGCAGATGCTCGCGGATGCCGATGAAGTCCGGCAGCGGATGAACCGGCCGGAGAACCAATCCGAGCTTTCCAACCAGCGGGAGCAGGTCGACCAGGCGCGGGATGCGCTGCAGCAGGCGGCCGACGCCGCCGCGCAGGGCACGGTTGCGCAGGCGCTCGCCTCGGGAACGCGGGCACAGCGCCAGCTGCAGCAGGCGCGCGACGAGATTCGACAGCAGAACTCCAGTCAGTTTGCGGATGACCTCCGCGAGATGCGCGGGGAAGCGCGTGAGCTGTCACGGCGTCAGGACCAGCTCCAGCAGCAGATTTCCGGCGCCTCCGGCAATCAGCCTCCGCGGAAGACGCTCAGTGACGCCGGAGCGGACTCGCAGCTCGCCGACCAGGTGGCGCAGCAGCGCGAGCGCTGGAACCGGCTCCTCGACCGCGCCCGGCAGGTTTCGGAGCAGGCGGAGACCAGCGAGCCGCTCGTATCGCGCGAATTGTACGACAGCGTGCGGAAGACAGCGCAGGACGACGCCGCGAGCGTGTCGGAGCTTCAACAGGAACTCGCCGGCAGCGGGCAGCTGACCTTTGAACTGCAGGATCGCCTCGCCGAAGCCGGTAGGAGTGCGGACACGGGAAAGGCGCTCGACCTGACTCGCGAGATGCTGCGGCTCGGCAATACGGACGCCGCAGGCCGGTCCGCCGGGCGCGCAGGCGTGCAGATCGAGGAATTGCGACGCGGCGTAGAACGCGCCGCCGAGAGCGTCCTCGGTGACGACACGGAACAGCTGAAACTCGCGCGTTCCGAACTGGAATCCCTTTCGGACGAACTCCGCCGGGAGATGGCGGGCAATGGACAGCCCTCGCAGCCTGGCACTCCGCCGCTCGGTCAGCAGGCCGCGTCCGGCGAGCAGCAACGTGGCGCCGGTGAGCGAGCCGGGGATCCCCAACGTAGCGCCGGTCTCCGACCGACGGACCGCGAGGCTCAGGACGACAACAACGCCCCCAATCGGCGCACGGATCGTCAGGGACAGCCGTCGACCGATACTCAGAAGGCGTCGCCTTCCGAGCGCGTCGCGGGTGGCCAGCCGCCGCCGCGCGGGCAAGGCGCACAGAACGGTGGCGGTCAGAGGAGCGGTCAACCAGGCGGCAATGGCCAGGGCGGCGAGCGTGTGACCGTTGACTCGCTGCTGAACGGTGGACGCCAGGACGGTTCGGGTGGAGGCGGCGCTGTGAGAGCCGACGGGCCTCTCACGGGCGAGCGGTTCGGCCCGTGGACCGACCGCCTGCGCGATGTCGAGCAGCTTCTGGATACGCCTGAACTTCGTGACGC
The DNA here is from genome assembly GCA_021779435.1 of bacterium. The sequence continues at coordinate 18,377 of JAJYAR010000008.1, read as the reverse complement.
CGTGGCAGCCGCGCGGGAGCGCGCCCGCGCGCTGCGGCGTGATTACACGCAGTCACGCACCAAGCCGGACTGGGCTGTCGTTCAACTGCAAGTCGTGAAGCCGCTCGTTGAGGTCCGGGACCGCGTGGCGGAGGAACTTGCGCGGCGTGGCAACCGCGAGTCGCTCGCGCCGATCGATCATGATCCGGTGCCGAACCGTTTCGCGGAGTCGGTCCGCCGCTACTACGAGGAACTCGGGAAGGACGGCTCGGCGCCAAGCGCGCCGAGGGATACGCCATGACCGACCACCTGCTTACGCCCTCATTTCGCGGGGGCTTTGTTGTAGCCGGGGTCGCCGACCCCGGGGCCCGCGGATTGCGAAGTGACGCCGCCGGTGCAATACCCCCGGCCTCAACGAGGCCGGCTACATCGGGCCGGCTACATCAGACCGCGTGCGATCGTGGCGTCGTCGTGGCGATGCCTGCGTCCTTTTTCTGAGCCATGAACTCCACGCTGACCTTCACCGGACTGGACTGGCTGTGGGTTGCACTCATCGCCCTTGCGCTGGGGGCGGCCGTGCTTGTGTGGAGTTACAGGACGCCTGGCCCGGCGCGTGTCCGGTGGGTTGGCTTTGTGCTGAAGCTGGCCGGACTCGCAGCTCTCGCGTGGTGTCTGCTGGAACCGCTTTGGGTGGGACAGCGCGCCAAGCCCGGGGCGAATATCTTCGCCGTCGTCGTCGACAACAGCCAGGGACTCCAGGTGCATGATCGTGGGGACGCGAAGAGCCGCGGCGACCGGGTTCGCGATCTCCTGCAGCAGGGCGCGACGGGTTGGCAGGCAACGCTCACGGATTCGTTCGAACTCCGCCGGTACCTCTTCGACGCGCGGCTCCAGCCGACCGTGGATCTCCATGAACTCGCCTTTGACGGACGCTCCACCGCGTTGGGTTCCGCGCTGCGCTCGTTGAAGGAGCGTTTCCAGGGCCGGCCGCTTGCCGGCGTGCTGCTCCTGACCGACGGCAATGCGACGGATCTTCCTGGCGGAGCACTCCCGGATCTCGCGGGAATGCCGCCGATCTATCCGGTCGTGATCGGAAAACCGGAGGCGATTCACGACATTGCGATTCAGAAGGTGCAGGTCAGCCAGTCCTCCTTCGAGGACGCGCCGGTCTCGATCCAGGCGGACGTTGTCGCGCCGGGGCACCGCGGGGATACGCTCGACGTTCGTCTGATCGATGCGACGGGCAAAGTCGTCCAGGAGCAGACCGGCACGGCCAAGGCCGATGCGGACACGAACGTCTTTCGGTTTCGGCTGAAGCCGGACAGGACGGGGCTGTCGTTCTACAAGGTGGACGTCTATTCGCGTGACGAACGGGGTGCCGAGGGTGCCGAACCGGTCGCGAGCGACGAGGCGACCCTCGCCAACAATCGCAGCGTGCTGGCCGTGGATCGCGGACAGGGGCCGTTCCGCGTGCTCTACGTTTCCGGCCGGCCGACATGGGAATTCAAGTTTCTGAACCGGGCCGTGCAGGCCGACGACCAGCTGGAACTCGCGGCTTTGATTCGCGTGGCCAAGCGCGAGCCGAAGTTCGAGTTTCGCGGACATGCCGGCGAGACGAGCAACCCCTTGTTCCGCGGCTTCGGAAACCAGTCGCCCGAGGATGTCGAACGCTACGACCGGCCCGTCCTGGTGCGGCTGAACACGCGCGACGAGACTGAGCTTCGTGCCGGCTTTCCGCGAACGCCGGAGGAACTCTACAAGTATCACGCCGTGGTGCTGGCCGACATCGAGGCGGGGTTTTTCGAGCCGGACCAGGCGCTTCTGCTTCAAAAGTTCGTATCCGAGCGCGGCGGCGGGCTCCTGATGCTTGGCGGGGCGGAGAGCTTCGCGAATGGCAATTACCTGCATACCGCGATCGGCGACATGCTCCCGGTTTATCTGGACCCGGCTGATCCCGGACCGGAGCAACCCGTCGGAGAGGTGCAGTTTCAGCTGACGCGGGAAGGCTGGCTCCAACCCTGGGCGCGGCTGCGGGACAACGAGGCCGACGAGCGCACGCTCCGCGAGGGCATGCCGGCGTTCACCGTCGTGAACCGGGTTCGCGCCCTGAAACCAGGCGCCAGCATCATCGCGTCGGTGCGAGATCAGCACGGGGTCGAGTTCCCGGCGGTGGCCGTGCAGCGGTTTGGCAACGGCCGGACGGCCGCGGTAACGGTCGGCGATCTCTGGCGGTGGGGAATGCGCGACACCGCCGCGCACACCGACATGGACAAGGCGTGGCGTCAGCTCGTCCGCTGGCTCGTGTCGGAGGTTCCCTCCCGGGTGCAGTGCACGATCGAGCCGGTCGCGGCGGACGCGTCGGAGTCGGTGCAGATCCGGGTTCGCGTGCGGGACCAGAAATTCCAGCCGGTTGACGACGCGCGGGTCACCGTTGCCATCGAACCGGTCGGATTTCCCGGCTCCAACGATGCGATACCCGCGCCCGTGAAGCTGGAGGCCGATATCGCGACGGCGGAGCCCGGGCTGTATGAGGCCACCTATGTGCCACGTCAGTCGGGTGGATACCGCGCGATCGCGACCGTGAAGAGCGGCGCGGGCGAGGATCTCGGCCGCGCCGAGGCCGGCTGGAGCTCGGACCTGGCGGCCGAGGAGTTCCGGTCGCTTTCTCCCAACGTCCCACTCCTCGAGCAGCTCGCGCACAAGACCGGCGGGCGCGTCGTTGCGGCGGATGAACTCGCGTCCTTCGCGCGAAAGCTTCCGCAGCAGACGGCGCCCGTCATGGAAACCTGGACACGTCCCGCCTGGCAGACTCCCCTCGTGCTGCTGGCCGCCATCGCGTGTTTTGTCGTGGAGTGGGGACTGCGCCGCTGGAAAGGAATGCCATGAAGGATTCTCGATCTTTGATTCTCGATTTTCAGTTCAGGGTGCGGGACCGGGCCTGGGCTTCCGCCGTGCGCCTGATGTCTGTGCTGTTTGGGCTGGCGTTCGCGTTGGGAGCGACGGCACGGGCGGCCGAGGGGCCTTCGGTTTCTCCAAACCGCGTGTCGGTGATCCTGGTGATCGGTGCGGCGGGGGAGGCGCAATTCGGGCGCGAGTTCGAGGTGCAGGAGAAGGCCTGGCGCGAGGCGGCGCAACGCGCTGATGCCCGCCTGGTCGTTGTTGGCTCGGGTGCGGCGGGGGAGGGTGGTCTCACCGACAGGGATCGGTTGCAGCAAGCGCTTTCCTCCGAGGAGAAGACGGGCCCGGTGGAGCTGTGGCTCGTGCTGGTGGGACACGGGACGTTCGACGGCGAGCAGGGCAAATTCAACCTGCGCGGGCCCGATGTCTCGGCTGCGGAGTTGTCGCAATGGCTGAAACCCTTCCAGCGTCCGCTCGCAATCGTCGACGCCGCATCGGCCAGCGCGCCGTTTCTCGCCGCGTTGTCCGGACCGAATCGCGCCATCGTCACCGCGACACGCAGCGGCTTTGAGCAGAACTACACCCGCTTCGGCGGGTATTTCGCCGCGGCGCTCACAAACGAGAAGAGCGACTTGGACAAGGACGGACAGGTATCGCTGCTGGAGGCATTCCTCACGGCTGCCCGGCAGACCGCTGAATTCTACAAGACCGCAGGCCGGCTGGCGACCGAGCATCCCCTGTTGGATGACAACGGCGATGGCCTCGGAACGCCTGCCGACTGGTTTCGGGGAACGCGCGCCACGAAGCGCGCGAAGGACGGCGCCGGCCTGGATGGTGCGCGGGCCCGTCAGCTGACGCTTGTCCGGAGCGCCGCGGAGCAGGTCCTGTCGCCGGAGCTGCGCGCGCGCCGAGACGCCCTCGAACTCCAGGTCGAGAAACTCCGCGCCGAAAAGGCAAAGCTGCCCGACAACGAGTACTACGACCGTATCGAGAAGCTGATGCTCGAGCTCGCATCCGTGTACGGCGGCACCTGACCTGCCGCGCCTCGCGTGATTCCCGGGGTAACCAGGATCAGGAAATCGAACCCAATCCCTGCTAGGACCACCCCCGGATTTTGTCACCTAATGGGTGACAATCTCCTGAGCCGCGGGCGCGGGAAACGTCATCTGTTGCCGAACTTCCGAAGTAGGCCGTGGAACAGAGGCGCGGGGCGCTGATCATGCGTTCACGGGTCACGCCTCTGGCCGGCGAACGCGTGTCATCTATTGGATGACGCTCTGCTCGGTGCGCGGGATCATGGCAGCTCGTACACTTCGACTAGCGCGATTCCGGTGGCGCCGTTTACGCCGGATACCTGCACGGTGTAGTCGCCCTCGGCGAGTGTGGCGGTGATCTCGGCATCGCGGCTGCCTTGTGGCAGGTCGAACGCGCCCGCGGCGTGGCGCGCCGTGAGTTGTGCGGTGGGGAGGAGGACGGTTCCCCAATCATCGTTTTCCGCGAGCACCTGTCGGGCGCCCTTGTAGAGCACCAGCTTCGGGTTTGTCAGGACGGTGGAACCGTCGACGCCGAGTCCGCTCAAGGTTGGACCCACCGCGCGAAGCAGCACCTTGCGAGGACCGCCACGAATGATGAACCCGGCGATCATCATGTCGGCGTCGCTTCGGACGTCGCAACGCGAGGAAATGTTGACGAGCCGTGAGCCGCTCGCGGGTGTCTCGGGGATTTCGTACACCTCGATCAACGCAACTCCGGTTGCGTCGGCGGAGGACACGTGCGCGGTGTAGAGTCCGGGATCGAGCCGGAGAACAAGGGCGGCGTCCGCGCTCGCCGCGGTGAGGCCAAAGGCACCCACCTTCGCGGCGGCGGCGGCCGGACTGAGGACGTTGGTGTGCTCCTGCGAGGCCGTGACCTGCTGGCGGGAGTCGACGGTCAACGCCAGCGAAGGCGATTGCCAGTCGGCGTTTTCCCAGGCGCGGGTGCCCTCCGAATAGACGCGAAGGTGCGGATTCGGCAGCGTTCCGGGAACCCCGAAGTCCCGGAGGGTGGGGCCGACGGCGCGCACGAGCACGAGCTGCGGCCCGTTGCCGCGCACGACGAAGCCGCCGATGAGGTTCTGTTGCGGGCTGACACGGCCGCGGGTCGACAGATTGGCAACGCGTGGATTGTCGGTCGGCGGAACGTCTGGAGTGCCGTCGATGACGCGAACGACCTCGCTTCCGGCCAGGAGGAAGGCGCCCAACGCGAAGTCTTCGAAGTTCGGCACGCGGTCGTAGGTGACCGGCTGGCTGTCGGACGGCTGCTTGCCCGTTCCCTGCACGTAACCGAGGAAGCCGTCGGCGTGCAGCGCGTTGTTCGCGAGAGCGCTCCAGCCTCTGATGGCCGGAGAAAGGTAGGTGTCGCGGTCCAGGACTCCTTTGCGGATGCCCCACGCCATTCCGTACACGAAGAACGCGGTGCCCGAGGTCTCGCGGCCTCCAAAGTGCGTCGGGTCATGGAGGCTGACGTTCCAGAAACCATCGTCGCGTTGCACCTCCTTGAGAGCCGCCGCCATGTCCCGGAACATCGTCTCGTACTCGTCACGGTGCGGCGCCCCGTCCGGCAACACGTCGAGGACGCGAGTGAGGGCGGCGAAAACCCAGCCGTTGCCGCGTGACCAGTAGCAGTCCTCGCCGTTCGGCTCGCGGTACGGTGGATCGAAGTCGGCGTCGCGCCACCAGAGGTGGTCGACGGGATTGTAGAGGCCGTTCGTGCCATGCCGCGTCTTCGTGTAGTCGAAGAGCGCGTGCATTTTTTCCAGGTAGCGCGAGTCGTTGTAGAGGACGGCGAGCCGTGCGTAGACGGGCATCCCCATGTGAATGGCGTCGATCCAGCTCCAATCGGCGGCGGTGGGCGACGCCACGATGGCATCAATGGCAGTCCTTATGTCCCGAATGCGCTCGGGGCGGGAATCGATGCGGTAGAGGTCGATGTACGACTGTCCGCAGCATTGGTTGTCGGCGTCGCGCGTGAGCGGGCCGTCGTGGAGTCCCCAGTGATTCGCCTCCCCCCACTGCACCGCGTAGTCGTAATACCGCTGGTCGGGCTCGAGCGCATGGAAGGCAAGCAGCCCCTCGTAATAGGTTCCGCGGGTCCAGATGTTGCTCGGCCAGATCTGGCCGACGTTCATTGGAGTGCCTGGATCGGGCCACTTGCGCATGAAGTAGTCGTTCGCCAGCCGCATCCTGTCCAGGACCTGCTCGCGGGTGGGCAGCGACAACGCGTGAGACGGCAATGCGGAGAGGAGAAGCAATGCCAGGGCCGGGAGTATCGAGCGGCGCATCATGCGAAGGGGTGAGGGACAGCCAATCAGTCCCTCCGGCAACCGCGAGCCCAACAACGAGAAGCGGGCTCGCAGACTCGCAGGGGCAATGGCCGCAGAAGAGTGAACCCCGCCGGCGAGCAGATCCCTGCAGGTCCGGGCGCCACGCGCAACTTGGGTCAAGATGAGCGAGAGCGGCCACTTGACCCGTCTACGGCTTCACCCCCGAGAGTCACCGGCGTCATGAAAGCAGAACCTTCGTTCGTGAACAAAGACCAGTTCGTCGCGATCCTGCGTGAGGCAGGCATCACCGAAGCCCAGATGGACGCGCTCCATCGAAGCTTCGAAAAGCGGCATCCGTTGCAGCACGAGGCCTTCCTCAAGGCGCTCGGCGCCGATGAGCGCACGGTGAAACGAATTCGTGAGCACAGCCGGTAAACACCCGGGGAACGGCCGATGCCTGCCTGAAAACGTGGATGGTTGCCACCGCGCGAGATCCGGACCCAGAGTCACACCCGCTAACCCGCCCTGCATGAAGACGATCACCGTGATTGCGCGACAGTTCGGTCTGTCTCGCACGACGTTGTTGTATTACGACCGACTGAAACTGCTGACGCCGAGCTACCGGACGGCATCGGAGGCGCGGTTGTATTCCGAAGAGGAGGAGGCGCGGCTCGCGAGGATCGTGACCTACCGCCGGGCGGGAATTCCGCTCAAGGTGATCCTGCAGATTCTCGAGGCGGTTCCGATCAGGGTGAACGAGCAACTCGAAACGAGGCTGGGGGAGATACAGAATCAGATTGAGAGCCTTCGGGCGCAGCAGCGGTTCATCGTGGAGATGCTGAGGGACTCCGTGCTGCGGGGTGACGGACCGCACTATTCCCGGGATCAGTGGGTGCGACTGCTGCGGGAGTGCGCCTTCACGGATGGCGATCTTCACGGCTGGCACGTCGCGCTGGAGCGCGACAACCCGAAGGGGCATGCCCGGTTCCTTAAGCGTATCGGCATTTCGAAACGGGAGGCCGAAGAGATTCGGCGCCGGTCGCGATCTGCGATCTGAGAAGAGCCGTGATTTGGAATCTCAAATTTGAAATTTGAAATTTGAGATCTGGGATCTACTCCAGCGCCTCGTCGGCGAGGCCGTAGCGCAGGTTGTACAGCGAGTGATGCAGGCCGGTGACGGCGGCGAAGTCCGATAGCACGATCAACGTGGCGAGTGCCGTGGGAAAGATGTCCGCGCGCTGAGGGGGGAGTCCGGGAACCTGTCGCCGCTCGTCGAGGGTCATCCGCCCGATGCGCGTCAGCATCAGCCGCAGCTGCGTGAGCGGAATGAATGGTTCGGTCTGCTCGAAGGCGAGGGACGCCTGCGCCCCGAGGATGGCACGGACGGTCGCGACGGTGCCGCCGGTGCCGACGGCAACCGAGCCCGGCGGCAGCGTGAACTTGAACGCGCCATAGACGAGCTGGTCGTGAACGTGCTGCATCACCCGGTACTTCGGCGTCCGCGTCAATGGGCGCGCGGGATCGGCCACGAACTTTTCCATGAGCCGGACGCATCCGAGCTGAAGGCTGGCGGCCTGCTCGAGCTTCCGGCCGCGAAAGGCGAGGCACTCGAGGCTGCCGCCTCCGAGATCGAACACGTAGAAATCCTGGAGTTCGCGAAGAGCGGGGTCACACGTCAGTCCTCGTCCGATGAGGCTGGCCTCCTCGGAGCCGGTGAGGATCCTGACGCCGTGGCCGGTCTGGGCCTTGACGCGCTCGCAGAAGTCGGCGCCGTTTTGTGCGTCGCGGACGGCGCTCGTGGCGACGAGGATGACCTGGTCCGGCGAAAAAGTGGCGGCATCGGCGAGCAACGTGCGAATCGCCTCGAGACCGCGTGCGATGCCCTCCTCACCCAGAACAGGAACCGCCTCGCTGATACCCGTGCTGATCCGCGCATCGAGCGTGCGGAAAAAGCGCGTTTCGAGCGATCGGTCGGCCGCGCGGGATGCCACCAGCAACTTGATGGAATTGCTCCCGATATCGATTACCGCGACGGCTTGGGACATCGGCTTGAGAAAACAACCAATTGTCGGAAAGGAAAGCCGGGAAATTGCCAATGCGCGCGGGTAAGGGCGGACCTCGGGGAATTCTCGGTTTGTCACCCATTGGGTGACAATGTATCCAACCATTCCCTCGAGTGGACTGGATACATTGGCACGCGATGCCTGAATGCCGAAGTTAACTACGAACGGGCACGAAGAGACCGAACGGTTGAACCACAGATGAACTCAGATGGACACGGATTCGGGCCAAGGCACGGTTACCGCGACGACGGCGGCCGGCCCAGCGGTCCGGCCCTACCTCAACTCACAACCCCGGATCTAGGCGCGGTTACCGCGAAGGACGCAAATGGGCGCGAAGGCGCGTGGTAGTCTCGGACCTTCGCGTCTGTTCGCGACCTTCGCGGTTCACGGGGTTGGGTAGGGCCGGACCGCTGGGCCGGCCGTCTGTCGGTGGGAAGGATGGTAGTACGAAGGGACCGAACGGGTTGAACCACAGATGAACTCAGATGGACACGGATTCGGACCACGGCACGCGGGCGTCCCTTTCCGTTGGAGCGGAGAAGGGTACGAGCGAGGCCGCAGCAATTGAGACGCGCGGCCGTTCAGAGCACGAAGCCGTCCGGGGCGATCAGCAGGACGAACTCGCCCTTGAGGCTGGCCTTTGCAAGCGATGACTGCACGTCTGCGGCGCGTCCGGAGAAGAACGTTTCGTGCAGCTTGGTGACCTCCTTCGCCACGCAGATCGTGCGGTCCGGGCCAAGCGTGGTGACGATCTCGTCGACTGCCTTGTCGATCCGGTGGCAGCTCTCGTACAGCGCCAGCGTGTAGTCGAAATCGCGGTACTTCTCCAGGAACGCGATCCGTGCGGCGCTTTTCGGCGGAAGGAAACCGACGAAAAGGAAACCGTTTGTCGGGAGTCCGCTCGCACTCAGGACGGTGACGAGGGCATTGGCGCCCGGAATGGGAATCACCGGAATGGACCGTCGGCGACATTCACGAACAATTCGGAATCCCGGGTCGCTGAGCGCCGGCGTGCCTGCGTCGCTCACCACCGCGATGCTGCGTCCGGAGGCGAGTTGGTCTGCGAGTCGTGGCGCGATCTCGACTTCGTTGTGCTCATGGTAAGCGACGAGGTCCTTGCGCAGGTTGAGGCGCGTCAACATTGCGCCGGTGGTCCGGGTGTCCTCGCAGGCGATCACGTCGACTGCGCCGAGGATTGCGCGCGCCCGGTCGGTCAGGTCCGAGAGATTTCCGATCGGAGTGGCGACGACGTAGAGATGCCCGGGCTGGGCGGTGAGCGAAGTATTTTCGGAGGGCATGGCGGCGCGGAAGTCGGCCGGTCGAGGATCGGCGAAGCCGCGTGAGGTTGAAACAAAAAATCCGGCGCGGGAGGGCGCCGGATTCGGAGAAGCGGGATGGCCTCAGCGGCCCATCTGGCTCATGCCGGGGACCTGGGCCTCCCAGGCGGCCGGCTGGCTCCACGGGATGGATGACTGCTTGGGGCTGTTGGTCGCGCAACCGGCAAGGATCGCGCCGCAGCTGATAAGGAGGAGCGCAACGAGAGTTTTGGAGAACGTGGTCATCGAATCGCGGAGTAAATGGGTGAAGATCGGCTTTGTGCAAGAAACCCTGTTGCCGAGGTGGCCGCAACAGCGAAGTCGCCCGCAGTCGGGCGGTGAGAAACGCTCGCCCACGGAAGGTTCCGGCAGGCGCCGGCGATCCAGCGGCCGCATCGCGGTCGCGGTCAAGGGTCGAGGCTCAAGGTTTAAGGTCCAAAGTTTAAGGTGTAAGGTTCAATGTCGCCGCAACCCCTGGGCACTAGGCGTTCGCGAAGGCGAGTGCCGGCGGGCCGATTCCGACTCGATGTGGCCTTTCGCGCCAACGAGTGGCCCCGGGGGCAGCGGATCCCAGTTACAATGCGACCATCACGTCGCCGGCGAGGCAGCGGGCTTCTCCGGCTTGGGGTCGAGATCGTCGCGGCGATGCAGGTCCGAGAGTTCGCGAAGATACGCGGCGGAACTGTTTCGGAACGCGTTGAGCTGGTCGGGCCTGTAGCGCCATGTCCAGTTCCCCTGAGGCTTGCCCGGCGTGTTGAACCTCGCCTCGCTGCCAAGGCTAAGCAGGTCCTGCAGGGGGATCACCGCGAGGTTGGCGACCGACGAATACGCTGCACGGATAAAGTCCCAGGCGATCTCATTGCCGCTTATCCTGAAATAGCGTCGCACGTGATCGCGGGTCTTTTCGTCAGCCGTCGCATACCAACCCAGGCTCGTGTCGTTGTCATGGGTGCCGGAATAGATGACGGTGTTGGAACGCAGGTTGTGCGGCAGGTACAGGTTGTCGTTGGGACCACCGAACGCGAACTGGAGCACCGCCATTCCGGGCAGGCCGGTCGCATCCCGCAGCTCCATGGTCGCCGGAGTAAGGAGCCCGAGGTCCTCCGCGATCAGCTTCGCGTCAGGCATGGCCTGCCGGACGGCTTCGAAGAAGCCGATTCCCGGGCCGTCAACCCAACGGCCCGTGCGCGCGGTCTTGGAGCCGGCAGGGATGGACCAATAGGCTTCGAAGCCGCGGAAGTGATCGATCCTGACCACGTCGTAGAGCGCGAAGTTCGCGCGCAGCCGTTCGAGCCACCAGCGATATCCCTCGGCGGCGTGTGCTGGCCAGTCATAGAGCGGGTTTCCCCAGAGCTGGCCGTCGGCCGAAAAGTAATCGGGCGGGACACCGGCGACCGCCTTTGGCTGGAGTGTCTTCGCATCGAGCTGGAAAAGCTGGGGGCTGGCCCAGACGTCGGCACTGTCGAGGGCGGTGAAGATGGGGGTGTCGCCGATGATGCGGATGTTCAGTTTTGCCGCTCGCTGCCGGAGACGCGTCCATTGGCCGAAAAACAGGTACTGGATGAAGGCATAGGCCTCGGCGCGCTCCTGGACCGATGCGCGAAGCGGGGAGTGTTCGGCCGCGGCGAGGGAGCGGACGCCGGCCGGCCACTCCCACCAGGGGCTTCCGTTGAAATGGTCCTTCAGCGCGGAGAACAGGGTGTATCCCGCCAACCACGACGCGTGCTGCTCGCGGAACGCATCGAAGTCGCCGTATGGAAGCGGGCGGGAGCGGTCGCGGCGCCAGGCTGCGTGGGCCTTGAAGAGAAGCGGGCGCTTGTGTTCGTAGAGACCGCCGAAGTCGACGCGGTCGGCCGGCAGGGCCCGCAGCGGGGCGAGGTCGGACTCCGCGAGCAGGCCCGCCTGAACGAGTGCGGCGGGGTCGATCAGGTACGGGTTGCCTGCGAACGACGAGAAGCACTGGTAAGGCGAGTCGCCGTAACCGGTCGGCCCAAGCGGGCAAAGCTGCCAGTAGCGGATTCCGGCGGCGGCGAGGGTTTCGAGGAGGGCCACGCCGGCGTCGTCAAACGTGCCGACGCCGAAGGCGCCCGGCATGGAGGTCGGATGGACGAGGGCGCCCGCCGCGCGATGATCCAGCCAATTGAACAATCCTGCGCCGTTGCGATCCGCGGCTTTCGGAGAAGATGACGCCATGTCGTTGAAAAAACGCGTCCGCCCGGAAGACGCAAACCCCGAAGCCTTAACGGAAAAACCTCCGTTTGTGGCGGTTGAGAGCCGGTCGAGGCCGGAAGCCGGAAGTGACGTCGGGACTCCGTTCCCGGCCGGTGGACGCTCCGACGTGGATGCCCGCACTCCGCTGCCTGTCGTCCTGAGCGCAGCGAAGGGCCTGGGTTTTCGCCGAGCGAAAGACTCAGGCTGCGTTGGCGAGCGGGCCGCCGGGGGCGTGGAGCCGGTCGCGGTATGCCGACGGTGACTCGCCCGCGACGCGCCGGAAGACGCGGTTGAACTGCGAGAGCGATTGGAAGCCGGCCTCATACGCGGCCTCGCTGACCCGCTTGTGCGGATTCAGCAGGATCCGTTTCACCATCTCGATACGCACACGAGCGAGGTAATCCGTAAACGTCAGGCCGGTGGCGGTCTTGAAGAGCTTGCAGAAGTAGAACGGGCTGGTGTTCACGGCCCTGGCAACGTCGGTAAGTGCGATCTCCTCGGCGTAATGCTCGGAAATGAACGCTCTGGCGCGAGTAATGACCGGCGCCTCGGAGGCGCTCTCCTCGGTCACGAGCTGGTTGCTTCGGGAGGAAAGGTGCGCGGCGAAGATGGCCAGCAGGCGGACCACGGCCTCGTACTGCTTGCGTGGGATGATGCGAGTCGAGAAATACGCGCTCTTGAGCTCGGCGAAGTTCGGCTGGGCGTCGAGCGCCAGCCCCGCGGCGAGCCGCTCGAAATGGATCGCGGACGGCTTTTGCAGAAGGACCTGCCCGGTCTGGAGGTAGCCGAGGACGATCTCGCCGATGCGAATCGGTACCGCCGACTCGGTCAACCCCGCGTGGCATTGCAGGGTTTTCGGCTCGGCGACCGCGCTATCGGTAAGCCGGCCCTGGAGTTGGAGGCAGGCGGCGCACGACTTGTTGCTCGTCGCCATCAGGAGGCAGAACGGATTGGCCTGCTTGGAGTCATGAAGCGGCGCCCGGAACGATTCCGCGGGGCGGATCGCCATGGGCAGTCCCGTGGTGGCTTCGAACGCCTTCTGGTAGTCGCGGAACAAGTCGGATTTCTGGATCTGCGCGACCATTTCGCGCCCGCGGTGCGGCTGATCGTTCGGCTGGGAGGGGATGGGAGTGCTCATGTGGGTGAGGGTCGCCTTCGACGCGCATACCATAGCAAGAAATGCGGAGTATCGTAATTGGTGAGCCGGCCCTTTCTCGATAGGGAAAAGCCTTAGCGATACTACGTCTCCCGAGTAGAAGCTGCGGTGTTGGACGATCCGACCCGCTTGCGCAAAACCTGCGGGATGATTAGCTGTTCTCATCGTGGCCCAGCCGGACTATCTTCAACTTTCGCGGGATGAACTCGTGGCGCGGCTTGCTGAAATCGAGCAGGCGGCGTCCTCCGAGCGCGAGCGTTCCGAGGAGCGGTATCACAACACCGAGGCTGAGTTGAGGGACATCAAGGCCGCGCTCGATGAGCACTCGATCGTTGCGATCACCGATCGCGCCGGCCGGATCACTTACGTGAACGACAAGTTCTGTGACATCTCGAAGTACTCTCGGGACGAACTGCTCGGCAAGGACCACCGGATCATCAACTCACGGCATCACCCGAAGGAGTTCTTCCGCAATCTCTGGGGCACCATTGGCAGCGGCCGCGTGTGGCATGGCGAGATTCGTAACCGGGCGAAGGACGGTTCGCTTTACTGGATGGACACCACGATCTTCCCGCGGGTCGACGCGTCCGGGAAGCCGGCGCAATACGTCGCGATCCGCACTGACATCACGAAGCGGAAGGCGGACGAGGAGAACCTGAAGCAGTTCGCAAAGGAACTGGAGGAGAAGAACAAGGAGCTGGAGACGATCGTTTACACGGTGTCGCACGACCTTCGTTCTCCGCTGGTGAACGTCCAGGGATTCAGCAGGCAGCTCAACCGGGCCTGCGAAAAGATCGGCGCCGCCGTGGCCTCCGCCGCGGATGGGAACGTGCCCGCCGCCGAGTTGAAGCCGCAGGTTGAGACGACGATTCCCCAGGCGCTCAAATTCATCAACGCGGGTGTCAACAAGATGGATATGTTGCTGGCCGGGCTTCTCCGGTACTCGCGGCTTGGTCGCGTGGCGCTGAACCTCCGGCCGCTCGACATGAATCTCCTGGTCGCCGAGATCGTGGCCTCGCTGAAGTTCCAAATCCAGACGGTCGGCGCGGAGATCGTGGTCGATCCGTTGCCCGGCTGCATCGCGGATGTCACGCAGACCAGCCAGGTCTTCTCGAACCTCATGGACAACGCATTGAAGTACCGCGAGCCGAGCCGCCGCCTGCGGATCCATGTCTCGGGAGAGGTTCGCGGGCCGGAGGCGGTGTATTCCGTCGAGGACAACGGGATCGGGATAGCGCCTGAACACCAGGCGAAGGCGTTTGAGATCTTCCATCGGCTCAACCCCGAGGTTTCGACGGGCGAGGGACTCGGACTGACGATCGCCCAGCGCGTGCTGGAACGGCAGCGCGGCCGGATCTGGATGCAGAGCACCGAGGGCAAGGGCGCCACTTTCTTCGTAGCAATCCCATCAGCCGAAACCCAGCCAGCCACACTCCCGTGAAAAAACAGGCACCCAAGATTCTCATCGTCGACGACGACGAGGGGCACGCGATCCTCGTGCAGCAGAACCTCGAGTCGGCCGGCTTGAACAACGAGATCGAGCACTTTCGTGACGGGCAGGCCGTGCTCGATTTCTTTTTCGGCACCGACGGGACACCGCCCCGGCACACCGGCGAGGTGTTCCTGGTCCTCCTCGACATCCGCATGCCGAAGGTGGACGGGATCCAGGTGCTGCGACGGCTGAAATCAGATCCGGAGCTGAGGAAGATCCCGATCATCATGCTCACCACGACGGACGACGAACGGGAAGTGGAGCGCTGTCATGCGCTCGGCTGCAGCGTGTACATCCAGAAACCGGTCGAGTACGAGCGGTTCGCCGAGGCGATCCGCCGCCTCGGCATGTTCGTCACCCTGCTCCTGGTTCCAGCGGTCAGCGAGGGGGCGGCAACGTGAACGATCGCGGACAAGTGTTTGGCATTGCGCCCGCCGGGCCGCGGCGGGGCGCGGCGCGTATCCTGATTGTGGACGATGACGACGGGTTGCGCGTGCTCATGGCTGAGGCGCTGCGGGCCGAGGGACACGAGGTGGCGACGGCCCAGTCCGGCGCGGAGGCGCTTGCGTGGCTCGAGACACACAAGCCGGACCTGATGCTGCTGGACCTCAAGATGAACGACGTTGGCGGCCAGGCACTGGTGGAGCGCCTGAAACAGCATCACACGCCGGTGCCGTTCCTGGTCGTCACGGGCCAGGGCGACGAAAAGGTGGCCGTGGACGTCATGAAGCAGGGCGCCCTCGACTACGTGATGAAGGACACGGGCCTGCTCGACCTT
The DNA here is from genome assembly GCA_021779435.1 of bacterium. The sequence goes on along the minus strand of JAJYAR010000008.1, from coordinate 3,183 downwards.
CTACCGGGTGTCGTGAAGCGCGCCGTCGAGACGATCGACCGTGACCGGCAGCTGACGGAAACCGAGGCGAGCCTGCGCGAGAGCGAGGCGCGTTTTGCGGCGGCCATGCGTGCGACGAACGACGGGGTGTGGGAATGGCGCGTGGCGGACGAGAGCGCGTACTATTCTCCGCGGTGGAAAGCGATCCTCGGCTACCAGCCCGAGGAGATTCCGAATCATCGCAGCGAGTGGCGGCGGCGTATTCACCCGCAGGATGCCGCACGGGTTGCGCAGGCGTTCCAGGACTTCCTCGCGGACGCGGTTCCCGCGTTCAGCATCGAGTACCGGCTGCAGCACAAGGATGGCTCGTACCGATGGATCCATTCCCGCGCGGTGCTCGAGCGTGACGCGGCGGGTAAGCCGCTCCGGATGATCGGCGCCAACTCGGACATCACCGATCGCAAGCAGCTGGAGAAGGAACTCCTCAGCATCAGCGACCGCGAGCAGCGCCGGATCGGCCAGGATCTGCACGACGGACTCGGCCAGCAGCTGACCGCGATCGAGTTCATGTGCCACACGCTTCGTTCGGACTTGGCGAATGCAGATCCGGAGTTGAAGGAGCAGGTGTCCGCGATGGGCGCTTTCCTTCGCCAGGCAATCACCCAGACGCGTGCCCTTGCTCACGGCCTGACGGCATTCGTGCTCGATGCCTCGGGACTCCAGGGGGCGCTCGCCGAACTCGCGGAATCGACGTCCGCCGTCGGACGCGCGAAGTGCAGGCTGGTGTGCCCGGCAAACGTCCGCGTCCGGGACCTGGAGCAGGCAGTGCATCTCTATCGGATCGCGCAGGAGGCGGTGGCCAACGCGCTCAAGCACGCCCACGCGAAGGAGGTCGTCATCACGCTCGCCGAACATGCCGGTTCAGTGGTTTTGGAGGTGTCGGACGACGGGACGGGCATGCCCGCCGATGCCGAGGCGACGGGTGGCGTCGGCCTGCGCGTGATGCGGCACCGCGCGTCGACGATTGGCGCCCGGCTGTCGATTGAATCGACGCGAAACAAGGGCACGGTGATCACCTGCACGCTCGATAAGGAACCCCAGGCGGCTGCGACGGGCACCGGGGCTCAAACGCGGAAGACGCGCGCCGCCGGTGCACGGACTGCGCGGGTCCGGCTTGTCGCGGCGGGTGTCCGTGCAGGGAGGTGAGATGAATTCCGGGATGAAACAACCTGCGAAGCGGACGGCGGGTGAGGTTCGCGCCCCGGTGCCGCCCACGGCCGATGCCGGCGGGCGGACGCGCAAACGCATTCTCATCGTGGACGACCATCCCTTCATGCGGGCCGGTCTTGCGCAGTTGATCGACAAACAGCTGGACCTGCAGGTGTGTGGTGAGGCCGGGGAGCCGACCGAGGCCTTGCGAAAGATCGAAAGACAGCCGGTGGACCTCGTGCTGACGGACATCACCATGCCGGGACGCAGTGGCATCGAATTCATCAAGGATGTGCAGGCGATCCATCCGAAGCTTCCCATGCTCGTGGTCTCGATGCACGACGAGGTGATTTATGCCGAGCGCGTGCTGCGGGCCGGGGCGCGTGGGTACATCATGAAGGAAGCGGGCGGTGAGAATCTGCTCTTCGCGATTCGTCAGGTGCTTTCCGGTCAGCCGTACGTGAGCCCGCGCGTGTCCGCGAAGATCCTCGACGACATGTCCGGCCGGAAGCCGCGCGGGTCGAGTTCGCCGATCGAGAAGCTCAGTGACCGCGAATTTGAGATTTTCCAGCTCGTGGGCGGCGGCAAGAGCACGCGCGACATAGCGAAGCAGCTTGGCCTCAGTCCGAAGACCGTCGACGTGCACCGCTCGAACATCAAGGAGAAGCTCGGGCTGAAGGATTCAACGAGCCTTGTGCGCCACGCGGTCCGCTGGGTGGAGACGCAAGGCGCCGGGGAAGCAACAGGCGTGGAGGCGGGACGGTAGGAGTCGCAACGGGGTCGCAATGGGTCGGGACAGGTCGCAACGGAGTCGCAAATAAATTTGCTCCTACCGGGGGGGCGCACGGCCTGTAGGAGCAGATTTATCTGCGATGCCTTGGCAGGGGCGGTAGGCCAAGGCCGAGAGGCGCGAGGTGGAAATTGGGCGGGCGAGCGCGGTGCCTGGGGGGCGGACGCGGGCAACGGAGTCGCAAATGAATTTGCTCCTACCGGGGGGGCGCACGGCCTGTAGGAGCAGATTTATCTGCGATGCATGGGGCGCTGGCGCAAAAAAGCCCGGGCGCGGGGCCCGGGCTTGAGAGTGTTGGTGCGGATAGGTCCTTAAACCTTAAACGTGCAACCTTACCCAGCGCGCCGTTGCGGCGCGCTCACCGCACGACGCGGGCGCCGCCGCCCTTGATCTGCTTCTCGACTTCCTTGCGGGTGGCCATCGAGGTGTCGCCCGGGGTGGTCGAGGCGAGCGCGCCATGGGCTGCGCCGTACTCGACCGCCTTCTGCGCGTCGTTGAACTCGAGGAAGCCGAACTGCAGGCCGGAGGCGAAGCTGTCACCGCCGCCCACGCGGTCGAGGATCTCGAGCTCCGGGTACTTGCGGCTCTCGTGGAAGTTGCCGTCATGCCAGAGGATCGCGCTCCAGTCGTTCTTGGTGGCGGTGATGACGCGCCGCAGCGTGGTGGCGGCGACCTTGAAGTTCGGGAAGGTCTTCACCGCGGTGCCGATCATGTCCTTGAACGCATCGATCTCGATCTTGCTGATGTTGTGATCGGCGCCCTTCACCTCGAAGCCGAGGGAGGCGGTGAAGTCCTCCTCGTTGCCGATCATGACGTCGACGTACTTCGCGATCTCCTTGTTGACCTCCTGCGCCTTCTTCAGGCCGCCGATGGTCTTCCAGAGGGACGGACGGTAATTGAGGTCGTAGCTGACGATCGTTCCGTGCTTCTTGGCGGCCTTGACGGCCTCGATCGTGAGCGCGGCGGTGGACTCGGACAGAGCGGCGAAGATGCCGCCGGTGTGGAACCAGCGGGCGCCGAGTTTGCCGAAGATGTTGTCCCAGTCGAAGTCACCCGGCCTGAGCTGCGAAGCGGCGGTGTTGCCGCGGTCGGGGGCGCCGACGGCGCCGCGAATGCCGAAGCCGCGCTCGGTGAAATTGAGACCGTTGCGGACGGTGCGGCCGATGCCGTCATCCTCGCGCCATTTGATGAAATCGGTGGCGACG
>JAJYAR010000007.1 GCA_021779435.1 bacterium | reverse complement strand
TCTCACCTCGAAAATGAAACCCGACGGTTCGATCGAGTGGGAGGCGCCGGCCGGCCGCTGGACGGTGCTGCGGCTTGGGTATTCGCTGACCGGTGCGAAGAATCGCCCCGCCACCGCGGCCGGCTCGGGCTTCGAAGCCGACAAACTCAGCCGCGAGCACATGCAGTCGTACGTGCGCGGCTACTTTGATCCGCTGCAGAAGGCGCTCGGACCGTTGTTCGGAAAGAGCCTTCGCTATGTGATGATGGACAGCTGGGAGGCCGGCACGAACAACTGGACGGACGTCATGCTCGACGATTTCAAGAAGCGCCGCGGCTACGATCCGCTTCCCTACCTGCCCGCGCTGACCGGACACATCGTGGACAGCGCGGACGTGAGCGACCGGTTCCTCTGGGATTTCCGCCGCACGCTCGCCGACCTCTGGGCTGACAATCACTACGGCACGATGGCCGAGGAACTGCGGAAGCGGGGCATCGGAATCTACGCGGAGGCCTCGGGTGTCTCGCTCGAGATGCCGGAGGATACGCTGCTCAACAAGAGCAAGGTCGATATTCCCATGGGCGAATTCTGGGTCCGTGACCTGCATCCGCGGCTCATGTATTTCCAGGACGTCCGTGGCGCGGCCTCGGCGTCGCACGTTTACGGCAAGAAACTCGTGGCGACGGAATCGTTCACCGGCGGCGGGTACGAGTCGCCCTACACCTTGAAGTCGGTCGCAGATTATTGGTTCGCCCAAGGCGTGAACCGGATCGTGTTCCACACCTCCGCCCACCAGCCGCTGGATACGAAGCCCGGCAACACGATGGTCGGTACGCACATCAACCGGAACATCACCTGGGCCGAGCAGGCGGGCGTGTTCAACACGTACCTCGCGCGCAACAGTTTCATGCTGCAGCAGGGGCTCGCGGTTGCCGACATCGCCTACCTTCTCAACGAAGGCGCGCCTTCGACTCCGGCGATCTGGGGTCCCGGCACGCTCCCGGTGCCGCCGGAGGGCTATGATTACGACTACATCAATGCGGATGTTCTCCTGAACCGCATCAGTCTCGACGCGGACGGTCGGATCGCAGTGAAGGACGGCGGAAGTTACCGCGTCCTCGTGCTCCCGGAGACCGACCGGATGCGCCCTGAACTGCTTCGCAAGGTTCGCGATCTCGTGACCGGCGGCGCGATCGTTGTGGGACGGAAGCCGCTCCAATCGCCAAGCCTTCAGGGGTATCCGGCAGCCGACGACGAGGTGCGCGCGCTGGCGGCGGACATCTGGGGCGATCTGGACGGAGAGAGCCGGACCATGCGCAAGGTCGGCAAAGGCACGATCATCTGGGGTTGGCCGCTGGATCGCGTGATGGCGATGCAGGGAATCGCAAAGGACTTTGAGTCGAACAAGGCACTCGACACCGACATTGCCTGGGCGCACCGCAGGGACGGCGCGGCTGATATCTACTACGTCGCGAACGTCTCCGATCGCGCGCAGGAACTCGAGACGCGGTTCCGCGTTGCAGGACGTGCGGTGGAGGTGTTCCGCCCGATGACCGGCGTCGTGGAATCGGCGGCCTACAGCATCGACAAGGATCGCACGACCGTTCCGCTGCGGCTCGCGCAGCACGAGGCTGCCTTCGTCGTGTTCCGCGGCGCGAGCTCCGGGACATCGCGCAGCGTGCCTGTGAGCACGTTCGCGACGCTCGCGACCGTCGCAGGACCGTGGACCGTTGCGTTCCAGCCGAATCTCGGCGCGCCGGCCACTGCGGATTTCGCGGAACTCGAGTCGTGGACGACGAACGCGGATGCCGGCATCAAGTACTTCTCCGGGACGGCGACATACTCGAAAACGATCTCCGCCGCGGCGGATTGGTCGAAGTCCGGCAGCCGCGTGCGCCTTGATCTCGGCCGCGTCGGCGACATCGCTGAGGTGTCCGTCAACGGCAAGCCGGTCGGGACCGTCTGGGCGCCGCCGTATCGGGTTGATGTGACGGAGGCGTTGAAGCCCGGCGAAAACCGTATCGAGGTGAAAGTCACCAACGAATGGACGAACCGGATCGCGGGCGATCGTGAGGTACCCGCGGACAAGAAGGTGCTGGCACAGGCGCAGGACGCGGCTCCCGGCCGGGGCGGCTTCGGCGGCATGCAACAACCGCTCCCCATATCCGGCTTGCTCGGGCCTGTGACGATCGTCACGGAGACGAGGAAGTAAACGGGCCTGCAGGTGGAGCCCGTTGCCCCAACGGGCTCTCCGAAAACAAAACGCAAAACTTGAAATCAAGCGCGTTGGAGACAGCGCGCTCCACCTTATCTCTCATGAAAACCCTGAATCGCTTTGCCGGGTTCGCAGCCATGGCGGTTGCGGCGTCGGCTTTCGGCCAGATCATTGACACTCCGGACGACAAGGTCGCCACCATCCCGGTCAACTACACGGAGGCGAAAACCGGCGCATACACGTTGCCGGATCCACTGGTGATGGCTAACGGCGAGAAAGTGGCGGATGCCGCTGCCTGGACCGCGAAGCGCCGTCCCGAGATACTGAAGATGCTCGAGGAAAATCAGTTTGGGCGCGTGCCCGGGCGTCCCGAGAAGATGAGTTTCGACGTGTTCGACAAAGGCACACCGGCGTTTGACGGGAAGGCAGTGCGGAAGCAGGTGACGATCTACTTCAGCGAGGACAAGTCGTCCAATTACCTCGATCTCCTCGTGTACCTGCCGGCCGATGCGAAGGGACCGGTGCCGGTTTTGCTGAATCTCGGGTGGACGGCGAACAACCTGTCGGTGAACGATCCGGGCGTGAAGGTGGGCCGCACCTGGAATCCGCAGCAGAAGACGCGGGTTCCCGCGACCACCGGTCGGGCGTTCGGGCGTCCACTCGACGTGACCTCGTTCACCAGCCAGGGGCTTGGCGTCGCGATCTTCAATTACACCGACGTCGACATCGACGCGGTGGGAGCGCTGGCGCAAGGCGTTCGGGCGCTGTATCTGAAGCCCGGCGCAACGGAGCCTGCCGCAGACGAGTGGGGCTCAATCGCGGCCTGGGGCTGGGGCGTGAGCCGCGTGATCGACTATTTCGAGACGGATGCTCAGGTGGACGCGAAGAAGATCGCGATCACCGGCGCGTCACGGCTCGGCAAGACGGTGATCTGGGCGGCGGCGCGTGACGAACGCGTGGCATGCGTGATCGCGAGTGTGTCAGGTGAAGGTGGTGCGGCGCTGAGCCGGCGCAATTACGGCGAAACGGTCGCCCACCTCGTGGCGCCCACGCGTTACCCCTACCAGTTCGCGGCGAACTACGCCAAGTGGATCAATCGCGCCAACGAGGCGCCGTTCGATTCACATTTCATCATTGCGCTGGTGGCTCCGCGTCCGGTGCTGCTGCAGACGGGCAACACGGACAAGTGGTCCGACCCTTACGGCGAGTTCCTGGCGGCGAAAGCGGCGACGCCGGTCTTCGCGCTCTTCGGGAAGAAAGGCATCGAGGAGTACTCGCTGCCGGCCGCCGGCAAACCGATGATGAACACGCTGGGCTACCTCATGCACGACGGCGGTCACGGCGTGATGCCGGCGGACTGGCCTGTGTTCATCGAGTTTCTGAACAAATATTTGAAGTGAGCAGCGGCGGCCGGCGCTGCCGAACATCGAACATCAAACATCGACCGACGGGAGTGGCTGCGCTGGCTCGTGGTCCTCTTGTAGGAGCAAATTCATTTGCGATCCGCTGTGCTGGCGGTTGTCCCCCAAAAACACAAACTCGCAGATGAATCTGCTGCGCACACGCACCGTAGGGCGCTCATTTCCGTAGCGGCGAGCGCCAGCGAGCCGAAACCAGCGCGTTAGGGACAACGCGCTCCACCTTAATCACCACACCTCAACCTTCCCGTTTCTCTGCCAATGCCCCGCTTCCTCCTCTCCCTCCTCGCTGCGCTGATCTTCGTCGGCACAGCGGCCGCGCAGCCGCTCACGTCGGTAAGACCCGACGGCAATCCGCACAACTTCGAGGCGCGTGAACAACAGTTCTGGATCGACGGAAAACCGACGCTGCTCGTCGCCGGCGAGATGCACTTCGGGCGGACGCTCCCTGAGGATTGGGAACTTCGACTGCGACAGGCCAAGGCAATGGGGCTGAATACCGTCAGCTTTTACCTGTTCTGGAATCTCTGTGAGCCGCGCGAGGGCGAGTTCACCTTCACCGGCATGACCGATGTGCGGCGCATGCTGCAGCTGTGCCAGAAGGAAGGACTGTGGGCCATCCTCCGCCCCGGTCCGTATTGTTGCGCCGAGGTCGAGTACGGCGGCATCCCGTGGTGGACGGCGAAGTACCCGGACGTGAAGATCCGGACGACGGACCCCAAGTGGCTCGCGTGGACCAGGCGCTACATGACGGCGCTTGCGAAGGAAGTGGGCGACCTGCAGGTGTCGCGAGGCGGCCCGCTGCTGATGGTCCAACTTGATAACGAGTACGGAATGATTTCCGGCGGGAACTACGATTACATCAAAGCGCTCAAGGACGTGTTCCGCGAGTCGGGCTTCGATGGCCAGCTCTTCACGTGCGACCCGTTCCTGATGCCGCTGGCGCCGGACGCGTATCCGGCTGATGTCATCCGTGGCCGCAACGGGTTGAAGGGAGACAACGATTACGAGCAGACGCAGAAGATCCTCGGCCAGTCGCCGATCTTCGTGCCTGAGCTTTACACCGCGTGGTTCAGCGGGTGGGGACAGCCGGTGGCGAAGCGCTACGCGAGCGTCGATGAGACGGTTGCGTGGACGAAGCGGCTGCTCGCCCGCGGCAACGTTTCCTTCTGCTACTACATGTTCTTTGGGGGGACCAATTTCGGGTTCTTCAACGGCAACAACGAGAATCTCCCGGTGCAGACGAGCTACAACTACTCGGCCCCGGTGGACGAGGCAGGGCGCGTGACGGACAAGTATCGCGCCGTTCGAGCGACCCTGGTGGAGCAGTTGAAGCTGGTCCTTCCTGACGCCCCGGCGGATTCGGCAGTGATCAGCGTGCCGGAGATCACACTCCGCGAGTCCGTCCCGCTGCTCGCCCAGTTGCCGGCGAAGCCGACCCGTGTGGGACCGAAGCCGCTGACGATGGAAGAGCTCGATCAGGCGTATGGATTTGTCCTCTACCGGAAGACGTTTCCGAACGGGTTGAAGGGTGTTCTCGAGCTGCAGAAGGCGCGCGACTACACGCTCGTGCTGGTGAACGGCAGAACCGTCGCGAAGGCGTTCGCCGGCTACGGGCTCGATACGAACAAGGTGACGCTCGACGAAACCGGTCCCGTCACGCTGGACCTGTTGGTTTACAATCTCGGTCGCATCAGCGTGATCACCGCGGCGCGCAGCCAGGAACGCGCGCGCAAGGGCCTCGTTGGCGGGGCGACGCTCGATGGCAAGGAGCTTGCCGATTGGGAAATGTACTCGCTGCCCTTCGAGTCGGTACAGGCTTCGGAGCTGAAAGCAGGGAAGGCGACGGGCCCCGCGCCCGCGTTCTATCGCGGCGAGTTCGAACTTGCCGATCTCGGTGGGACGTTTCTCGACCTGCGCGCATGGAGCTTTGGCGTCGTGTGGGTGAATGGTCACAACCTCGGTCGCTTCTGGGATCGTGGCGCGGTGCGCTCGCTTTTCGTGCCGCGGCACTGGCTCAAAAAAGGCCGCAACGAAATCGTCGTGCTCGAACTGCAGGACGCTCCGAAAACACCGGTCGTTTCCGGCGGCACGCAGATCATCGAGGAGCCCGCGGTGCCGTTCGCCGTGAGGCTGGACCGGGCCGTCTTGCAGCCGCCGGGGCAGCAGGGACCTGGACTCTCGCCGGCGACGCAGAAGGCGCCGGGCTCCGCACCTGCAGCTGTGCCGGCGCAACCGAAGAGCTAGGACGCGGTGTCACAGCGGGTATCTCGCCGCGGCGCCTCTGTCGCGCGCCCGCGCCGCGCCGCACCCACCTCGGACGCCCACCATGTTGCGTCGGACATCCTTGGCCCTGCCGTCGAGCCATCCTCGGCCAGGGCCGCACCCACTCACGCCCCTACCAACAAGGCGGCGAAGCCCCGCTGAAATTGTCACCCATTAGGTGACAACTCCCTCTGAGGAAAACCGACTTTGTCACCCATTGGGTGACAATTCCCTCTGAGAGAAACCGGTTTTGTCACCCAATAGGTGACAACTCGCTCTGGGGCGAATCGGGTTTGTCACCCATTAGGTGACAATTGTCGGGGCGGCTGGATGCGCCTGTTCTTGGGCAATGGCTGTCCGGGCGGCGGCGCAAGTGCTCCACGCGGGATTATCCGGGGTGGGAGAGATCTCCGTCGGGGGCGGGATCTCGTTTTCGCAACACTTGCTGAAGAATGCGCACGAGGACATCCGGCCGGATGGGCTTGGCGAGAAGCGCGGTGGGGTTGGCCATTGCGAAATGCTCCCTGGCCATCTTCCCCGGATAGCCGCTCATCAGCAGGATTGGCACGTCCGCATCGATCCGGCGCATTTGCGCGATCGCCTCGTCACCGCTCATGCGTGGCATCGTGAGATCGGTGATCACGAAGCTGAGTTCGCGGTGGTGTTTGTTGAATGCCGAAACGCCCTCGAGTCCGTCGGCGGCGACAATCGTGGTGAAGCCGAATTTCTCGAGCAGTCGGGCGGTGACCTCTCGAACCAGTTCCTCGTCATCGACGACGAGTGCAAGGCCGGAGCCGCTCCAGGACTGATCGCCCGCCGGCGGCTGTTCCTCTGGTTGCGCGGTCTTGGTGGAAACGGGAAGCGAGACTCGGAAGACGGAGCCGCCCCCCGGGGCGGCTTCGACCTCGATGGAGCCGCCGTGGGCGCGAACGATCCCGTTGGCTGCCGCGAGGCCCAGTCCATGGCCGGTCGACTTGGTCGAGAAGAACGGCTCGAAGACCTTGTCGCGCAGGCTCTCGGCAATCCCGCAGCCGGTGTCCTCGACTTCAAGGCAGACCAGGCCCGTTCCGGAGGCGGACGATGCCTCCGCCACGGAGCGGAGGCGGGTGCGAAGAACGATGCGGCCGGCGCGGTCCCCGATGGCATCCTGCGCGTTGAGGATGAGGTTAACGATGACCTGCTGGAGCTGAGAGGCGGAGCCGTTCACGGACGCCGGGTCATCCGTGAGATCGAGGTCGAGCGTGATCTTCTTGTGGATGGCGGGCTTGATGAGGTCGCGTGACTCCTTCACCACGGCGTTGAGATTCAGCTCGGTGAGGTTCACCCGGACGCGGCCCGCGTAGGCGAGCAGGTTGTGGCAAAGTTCCGCGGCTCGGTTGGCTGCCAGCTCGATTTGCCCGACCATGGGCCGGTTCGGGTCGTCGGGAGGAAGCTCGTCGCGAACGAGGCTGGCGTTGCCTAGGATCGCGGTGAGGAGGTTGTTGAAATCGTGTGCGATGCCGCCCGCGAGAATGTTGAGACTCTCGGCCTTCTGGACCTGCAGCAGCCGCCTTTCCCGTTCGAGCCGCTCGGCCTCGTTCTGCTTCTGGGCGGAGACGTCGCGCATGACGAAGGACAGCAGCCAGCCCTCGTCGTCGGTGACGCGGTGCACCGCGACGGCGGTCGACACCGGGACCTCGTGGTCATTGTGGCTGCGAACCGTGAGTTCGCCGTTCCAAGAGCTCTTCTCCAGCGCAGCGGGGATGACCTCCGCCTGAAGCTTGTCGGCCGAGCCCTCGGTGAAAACGACCGAGAACGGCTGTCCCGTGATGCTTGACGGCGACGTGTGGCGGAGTAGCCGCAGCAGCGCGGCGTTCGCATAGACGATCTGCCCGTGCGGGTCGATCGTGAGGACGAAATCCGTCGTGGATTCAACGATCGTGAGCAGTCGTTGTGCGGCGCCCTCGGTGAGCTTTCGCTCGGTGATATCCATGAACGTGCCGGAGACGCTTTCCGGCGAGCCGTTCTCGTCGCGGGCGACGATCGAGCCTCGGCTATGGATCCAGCGCCAGCGTTGATCATCGGTGCGGATGCGGTACTCGCATTCGTACATCGGAGACTGTCCGTGCAGATGCGCTTCGAACGCGGCGCGCTGTCGCGCACGGTCCGACGTGTGGATGGCCGCGCCCCAGGCTTCCCAGGTCGGCGCCAGCTGGCTGGGGGAGCGTCCGAGGAGCTGCGCGCAACGTTGATTGAAGACGACCTGTCCCGTCCTGACGTTCCAATCCCAGAGACCGGCGTGGGCGCCCTCGATCACCCGGTCGAACCGCGCGCGGCTTGTGGCGAGTTCACGACGAACCTCGTTCCGGCGGCTGACCGCAGAGCCGAGACCCAGTCCGACGCTGGAGGCTGCGACAGCAAAGAGGAAGAAACTCGCGGTGTGCCCGTCGGTCTGCGGTGAGTAGTGCATGCCGATGAGCGTCCCGGCCACGAGCACGAACGTGACGGCGCAGGCGCCGGGAAGTCCGTGTCGGAGGCAGGTCCAGATCAGGGGAAGGAAACAGAGATAGAGCGTGCCGTGCGGGAGAACGCTCTGCTGGAACACGAGCACGAGGGCGGCGACGAGGACTGCGAGTTGCGCGGCGATGATCGCCAGGAAACGGGGCTTCCAGCGCCAGCGTTGCGCGGGATGAGGAAGCCCGCGGACCCAGGGGGCGACGAATACCATCGCGACCGGAACGATCGTGATCATGCCGATCGCGTCGCCTATCCACCATCGCAGCATGTCCGGCAGAAACGAGGCTGGCGGGTGAACGAGCAACGAGAACACGAGCATGCCGGAAAACGAGACACCGAGCGGGGCGGCGACCGAGGCGGCGACGAACGCGACGGTGCCGGTGCCGCTTTCCGGCAGGAGGCCGCCGCCGATGTAGCGGCGGATGAACCACGCGGCGGCCGAGTAGTTTGCCGTGATGAGCGTGGGGTATATGAATGCACCGAGCAGGCCGCTCGAGCCTGGAAATATCAGGGCTCCGGCAATATTGACCGCGAGCACGACACCCGCGTAGCGCACGCCGAGCATGACAAGCACGGCGAACGCGAGGCCGGATGGCGGGTACCACACCGAAATACCCGGTGCGACTTCGAAGAGCCTGGCGCTGAGATGCGCGAGCTGGTGCAGGCAGAGGTAGCCGATGCAGACCAGTGTGGGCCGAGGGGGCAGCTTCATTTTGATGCGCAACGGGGCTATCGTTCGCTGGAGCGGAGGTGCATCGGGTCCGGATGTGACGGAATGGGCGGTGCGGCAAGCACGGGTTTCTGTCTCACGGCAGGTTCGTGCCGTTGGCGCGGATCGTCTCCCGGTACCAGAGGAACGAGTCCTTGGGCGTGCGCTTCTGCGTCGCGAAATCCACGTGGACCAGGCCGAACCGCTCCTTGTAGCCGTCCATCCATTCGAAGTTGTCGAGGAGAGCCCAGGCGAAATAGCCGGCGACGGGGATTCCCTCGTCGGCTGCGCGGCGGATCCGGGAAAGGTAACGCGCGAGGTAATCGATCCGCTGCGGGTCATGCACCTTGCCGTCGAGGTGCACCCAGTCATGGCTGCAGAAGCCGTTTTCGGTGAAGACGACCGGAAGCCTGTAACGCTCGTGGAGGAAACGGGCGGACCAGTACGGGCCATCGGGCGTGACTGCCAGCCACGGCAGCGTGCCGTGAGCATGGCCGACGCCCCAGCCGCCGGGGACGCGCTCGGGCTGGCCGTTTGCGCCGGCGCGGACGCGGAAGCCGGTGTAGCAATTGTAGCCGAGGAAATCGACCGGCTGGTTGATCAGTCGCATGTCGTCGTCGGTGAAGGAGGGCAGATCCTTCGCGAACGCCTCGAGTCCCTCGGTCGGGTAATGGCCAAGGAAAACGGGGTCCGCCCACCAGGAGATGTTCCAGAAGTTGCGCTCGTGGCAGGCGAAATACTCATCGCGTGCCGCGTCGATGTTAGCGGTCGACTCGGTGTCCGGAATCCGGTCCCGGGCGGTTTGTGAGAGGGATATCTTTACCGTGCCGCGGCAGCCGGCGCGCAGCGCCTGCACGGCGCGGCCATGGGCGAGCAGCAGGTGGTGGGCGCCAAGCAGACATTCGCGGAACGTGAGTTTCGACGCCGGGGCGAAGATGCCCTCCTGGTAACCCACGCCGATGACGCACGGCGGCTCGTTGATCGTGATCCAGTTCTTCACGCGATCGCCGAGTCGCGCCGCGACGACTTCGGAGTAGCGGCCGAACCACTCGACGCTCTCGCGGTTGAGCCAGCCGCCGCGCAGCTGCAGGGCCTGCGGAAGATCCCAGTGGAAGAGCGTGACCCAGGGCGTGACTCCGGCTTCGAGCAGGGCGTCGATGAGACGGTCGTAGAACGCGAGTCCACGCTCGTTCACCGCGCCGGAGCCGTCGGGGATGATGCGAGGCCAGGCGAGGGAGAGACGGTAGGCGCCTACGCCGAGGTCGCGGAGGAGGCCGACATCCTCGCGCCAGCGGTGGTAGTGATCGCAGGCAACGTCTCCGTTGTGGCTGTCGTAGATGCGCCCCGGCTCGTGCGTGAGCACATCCCAGATGGAAGGACCGCGGCCGTCTTCCATCGAGGCTCCCTCGATCTGGTAAGCGGCTGAGGCCGCGCCCCAGGTGAAGTCTTTTGGAAAAGGCATGGGCGGAAAAGAGGGATGGAAACGGAGCCGCGACGATAGAGGCGGGGACGTCCGACGCAAGGAAGGCGCGGCGGGTGACGCCGCCGAACGTCGAAGATGAACGTCCAACATCGAATGCCGAAGTTTCCCAAACCGCGGGGTGAGGGCACCCCGCCCACATTACCCATACCGCGGGGTGGGGCCGCTCCGCCCATATCCATCTGGCTGCATCCAGGCATCGCTTCGGTTCTTGTGGGGGCTCGCGCTCGCTGGTGACGACTTCGTGAATTCACGAAAATGGTTTTGAGGCGCGCCGCCCGGGCGTGAAGAGTGACTACGTGAGATACCTCGCCTGGCTCGGTGCTGTCCTGTTTTCTGCGACTTCGCTGTTGGCTGCCGGAGATGCCGGTGTGCCGCCGCGGCTGGCGGTGGTCATCAGCCTCGATCAGGGCCGGGCTGATTTTCTCGAGCGGTTTCGTCCTTACTTCGGCGCCGGCGGATTCAACCGGCTGCTCGAGGGTGCGGTGTACGAGAAGTGTCAGTACGAGCACGCATCGACGACGACGGCAAACGGTCACGCGACGCTGATGACAGGAGTTCATGCCGACGTTCACGGGATCATTGGCAATGAATGGCTGCTGGCCGACACGCTCGAGAAGGTGACCGCGGTGAGCGACCGGGAGTCGCCGCTGGTCGGAACGGCTTTGGCGGGCAGGCTCTCGGCGGAGGACGAAGCCGGCGCAAAGGCGGGGGCTTCACCGCGCCGGCTTCTCGCGCCCACGGTGGGCGACCAGTTGAAACTCCGGTATGGCGCGGCGTGCCGGGTGATCTCGCTTTCGAGCAAGGACAGGTCCGCGATCATGATGGGCGGTCGGCTGGCGGATGCCGCGTATTGGCTGGATGGGGGGAGTTATGTGACCTCCCGGTACTACCGCGAGGCGCTGCCGGGGTGGGCCGATGAATTCAATCGCGAAGGGCGGGTGGAGAAGGACTTCGGGCGGGAGTGGACGCGACTGATCGATCCGAAGGCGTACGAGCAGGTTCAAGGCGCCGACAACGCACCAGGCGAGGAGAACGCGGATGGTCTCGGAACCACGTTTCCGCACCGTGTGGATGGAGGAAGGAAGGAGATTTCGGGCAAGTTCTACGAGGCACACCGGATTTCGCCGTTCAACTCGGAGCTGACGGTGGCGTTCGCAAAGGCGGCCATTCGTGGTGAGCAGCTGGGACGTCACGCGGCTCCTGATCTGTTATGTGTGGGCTTCTCGCAGACGGATGCGTGCGGACATGCCTACGGCCCTGACAGCCATGAGATCATGGACACGATGCTCCGGATTGACCGGCTCCTTGCGGATTTTCTGACGTTTCTGGATTCCGAAGTGGGTGCTGGAAAGTATGTGGTCGTGCTTGCGGCGGACCACGGGGCGGCACCGCTCCCGGAGCGGGTGAACGGCGAAATGGGAGCGAGCCGTTTTGATGGAGGCGCGGTGCGGAAGGCGGTCGAGGCGGCGCTCGAGGAGCGATTTGGTGCGGCGGGCGGGAAACGTGCGTGGACGGTACGGGACGGCGGGAGTTTTCGTCTGCGCGCCGAAACGCTGACGGAGCGAGGCATCGCCCGGGAGTCGGCGGCCGACGTTGTCAAAGCGGTGTTGTCCGGGCAGCCGCAGATTGCGGCAGCGTTCACGCGGACGGAGTTGCTGGCCGCGCCGGCACAGGGCAGTTCGATCATCGCGGCTGTGCGCCGGAGCTATCATGCGCAGCGCGGGGCCGACGTGGTGTTTGTCCTCAAACCGTATGTCGTCGATCGGAGTATCGGATCGAACCACGGGACACCCTACGACTACGACAACCACGTGCCCCTCGTCTGGTATGGCGCCGGGATCGTTCCGGGGCGTCATGTGGAGCGCGTGAGTGGAATCCAGATCGCGCCAACGCTCACGGGATTGCTCGGCGTGCCGCGGCCACCGCAGTCCGTGGGCGAGCGGTTGTTCTGAGCCTCCTGCGTTCGCGGAGGGCGCCCGCGGGGAACGTGGGCGTCTTTGCTGTCGTGGCCGGCGTTCCGTGGTCCGGTGTAGCCGGCCTCCGCAGAGGCCGGGGATTCGGGGGCTCGAGGCCGGGCCGGACCGCCGGGCGGGCGAAAGGCGCCGGGGTCTGTGGATCCCGGCTGCAACGAGACAAAAAAACCCGCCGGCGCTTTTGGCACCGGCGGGTGTGAAACTGCCCTGATTTGAAAGACTCAGGCGTCGAGCTTCTTCTTGGCGTCTGCCGGGACATTCACCTTGGTGGTGCCGATGTCCTTGATCTCGGTCGTCGTGGTGCGGTCGATCTGACGCTCCTGGCCATCACGGCCGGTCATGGTGCCCTTCACGTTGAGCTCGTACTTGGTGAGGGCGCCGTCCTTGACCCAGAACTTGACCGAACCCGAGGCGTTCTTGGGAGCAGCGGCGGGCTGGCCGCCACCTTGTCCACCGCGACCGCCGAACGACAGGCGCTGTGCAATGGCCTCGTCGGTCAGCGTTCCGACAATGGCGCCGTCGGCAGCCTTGAAATCCTTTGCGCTGTCGACGAGCGCTGTGACCTCTTCGGCGGGATTGACCGCTCCGAACATGCCACCGCGCTGGCCAGCACGCTGTCCGCCCTGGCCGCCCTGTCCGCCGCCCTGGCCACCGCCGAACTGCGCCATCATCTCCTCGCGCGTGACCCACTGGCCGTCGCGCTGCATGACCATCTGCTCGCCCTTGCGGACCGTCTGCATCGGGCCGTTCTGGGTTTCGCGCGTGGTCATGGTGAAGCCACCTTTTTCGGCCATGCCGGTCACGGCGCCGCCGCCGAAGCCGCCGCCCTGACCGCCAGCATTCTGTGTCTGTGTGGTCCAGGTGTAATTCTGGGCATCGGCGAGCTTCTTGGCCGCCGCCTTCACGTCGTCAGCAGGTGCAGCGAAAGCATAGGAAGCTGCAAAAGCGGCTGCGACGCAGGGAATAATCAATTTCTTCATGGGTGTGTTAGTTTTGGGATCGAACCAGCAGAACGACGCATGCGGGTGACAAACGTTACTTGGCCTTGGCGATTTCGACCATGTAGGTGTGGACGGCACCGCTCATGTTGGACCGGAAAACGATCCACTTCATGTCGGGGGTGAAGGAGACGTTCGGCTCGAGCTTGTAGTCGTGCTTCGCCATGTTGACCAGCCGCTCGGACTTGAAGACGCCGATGTCGATCAGGTTGCCGGAGTTGGGGTTCTTCACGCCAGCGACATCCGGAACTCTTTCGGGGGTGAAGAGATAGATCCACTTTCCGTCTTTGGCGTGGGCAACCATCTCCTCGTCGCCGCCGTCGCCGCAGAACAGCTTGCCATCGGGTGAGACGTTGAAGTGGACGGACCATTCGTTCTGCTGGAGGTGGTACCACAGACGCTTGCCGGTCGCGATTTCGTAGCCGCCGACCCAGAAGTCGACGCCACGTGGGGTCTGTAGGTCATACCAGATCCACTTGCCGTCGGCGCCGAAGAACTCATGGCCGGCAATTTCCATGTTCATGATGCGGCGGTGGACATTCGTGAGCCCGGTGCCGTCGGTGCGAACGAGCCAGACGCGATCAACCTCATGCCAGGTGCCCTCGTGGCAGAACATGATCTGGTTGGGATCGGTGGGGGAGAACTGGAGATGGCCGAGCCATTCGCTCTCCGAAACCACGTTCTTGATCTCACCTGTCTGGATGTTGACGGTGAAGATCGTCTGCGGCGGACCCTTGCGGATTTCCATGAGCCGGTTGTGAAGTGCGAGGTCCTTGGCCTCGGCGTACGTCATGGGGCGGCCGTCCGGCCATGTCGCCTGGTAATTGGCCTGGAAAGTCGGGTTGCGATCCTTCGTCGCGGGCTGGCCGGCGGAAGTGTTGCTCATGCTCGGCTGGCCCTGTTTGGCGTCCTTCTCGGATACCGTGCCGAGCGGACGGGCACCGGCGCCCTGCACGGACAGGCCGAGCATCAGCGTCTCGTCGGCGTTGATGGAGGAGACGCCGCCGGCGGGCAGCTTGGCGACCTGACGGGTGGCCTTCGTGTCCGTATTGGTGGCGTACACGAACGTGCCGTCAGGAGTGCGCTTCGTGTAATAGACATCGCCGGTTTTGTGTCCGACGACCACGACGTTGACGTTGCCCTCGACGAGCTGGGTGAGCTGGCGGGTGGCGAGGTTGATCTTCGCGATGCCCTCGGGGTTCGTGACAATCAGGAACTTGCCATCGGGTGTGTAGGCGTTCTGGTGAAAATAGAGGCTGGCGGTGCCCGGTTCGGTGGAAAGCCGCACGACGCGGTGGCCGGTGTCCGGGTCGATCCATTCGGACGGTGAGTTGTCGGCGCCGCGCGCTGCAAAGGCGCACAGCGAGGCGAGAAGGACTGCGGAGAGACGGAATGTGAATGCCATGGGAAAACGGAGATGTGTTGAACGAGGTCCGGGCTGCGCGGGACTCGGGCGCCCGGGATGGTTGAATTCAGATGCGATGCTCGACCGCGGGGCTAGGGGTTCGTTGCGTGTTTCGCGATTTCAACCGCATAGACATGCTTCTTTGCCTTCGAGCCGTTCCGCGGGTTGGTGTGGAAATTCCCGCTGAAGATGAGCCACTTGCCGTCAGGCGTGAAGGTGAGATTCGGTTCCACGCCGGTCGTCTTGCTGTAGTCGTGGTTCGACATGTCAACGAGTCGCTCCGACTTGAAGTAGCCGACGTCGATGAGGTCCTTCTTGTCGCGGAAGGAGCTGCCGCGGACGGGCGTGGGACGGAAAAGGTAGATCCATTGACCGTTCCCGCCGGGGAGTGGGGTGCCGTCGGGAAGCCGGGCTGCGACACTGGTGGGGCCGCCGCCGTCACCGGCGAAGAGCGTGCCATCGAGCGAGACGTTGTAGTGGACCGACCACTCGTTGCGTTCGAGGTGGTACCAGGTCCGGTGCCCGGTCGCGAGGTCGACGCCGGCGAGCCAGAACACGGCGCTCTGCGGCGTCTGGAGGTCGAAGAACACGGTCTTGCCGTCCTGGCCGAAGAACTCGTGTCCCTCGATCTCCATGTTCATCGTGCGCTCGTGGAGGAGCTTGAGGCCGGTGCCGTCGGCCCGAATCGTCCAGGTGCGATCGTTGTAATGCCACGGACCCTCGTGGCAGAACAGGATCTGCATGGGATCCGTGGGGGAGCATTGGAGGTGGTTGGTCCAGTCGTTCTCGCGATGGATGACCTTCACCTCGCCCGTCTTGATGTTGACGGTGTAGATCATCATCGGAAGCCCCTGCGCCCAACGCGGCTCGAGGCTGCCCGGGTTTGCGGGGCCGAGCTTGCCGCTGGGAGGGAGGCGCGGCGTGGTCTTCCCGTTGGGATCCTGGGCGATGCCGACGAGGAGCGTCTCGTCACAGTTGATGGCGGTGGCGCCGGCGAACTGCGCGAACTCGGCGGGATATTTGACGACCTCGCGGACGGCTTTCGTGTCGATGTTGACCGCCATGAGGGAGCCGCCCTTGCGGAAGTATGCCTCGCGGGCGCGCCACGACGTGGCGATCAGGCCGGCGGCGCCGGAGGCGATCACCTCGCGCTTCGGCGGCGACACGCCGAGGGTGGTGAGATCGACGGACGTGATGCCCTCATCCGTGTTGATGATGATCTTGTCGCCTTCGGGCGTGTAGCTCCGCTGGTGAAAGTAGAGACTGGAACCTCCCTCGTCGGGAGAGAGCCGGATGATACGATGCCCGGTTTGCGGGTCGATCCAGTCGGACGGCAGCGGAACGGGCATGGAAGCGTCGGCAGCGAACGAGCGAGCCGTGGCGGCGAGCAGCAAGCACACAGACAGACGAAGGGGGTGCATAGGGATGAGGAGCGGGACGGGCAGATTGGGGGCAGGATGCGGAAGTCAGGGTACGGACAGTCCGGCGGCGAACAAGGGCGACGGAAACTTGAGTGAAGTGGGGGTCCAAGCCGGAATGTATCACCAGTACTTGGCATGAGGTGGTCCCGTCTTGGTCACCCCGGGGTACGAAAGATACGAAAGGGAGAGTCGGAGAAGATCGGCGAACGAAAGCCCGCGGTGACCGAGGTGGAACCCGCTGTCCCAGCGGGTTCGGATTGCTTTCGAGGCAAGTGGCATCGGAGCCACACGGAAGACAGAAGAGCAGGAGTCGAAGGCAGACGGAGCGCGCAAGGAACAACGCGCTCCGCCTCGGGCGGGCTTACTTCACGGGCAGGTGTCCAGCGGCGACGGCGTCATTGAGCATCTGTTCGGCGTAGGCCCAAAGCTCGTTGCATCCGTCGGCGACATGCTTGTTGCGGGCGACGACGCGATCGTGGGTGATGCCATGCTTCTGCCAGGCGCCGCCCTGGGTGCGGCAGTTGAGCAGCATGGGTTGGAAGCGGTCGACCGCGGTGGCGAACTTGGACTCGGGTGTCGTCTTCTCCTCGAATTCGTCCCACAGCGCCCGGAATTCGGCGCACTGGTCGGCCGGCAGCATGCCAAAGATCCGATCGGCGGCGATGGCCTCGCGCTCGTGCTGATGCGCCATGGCTGCGGTGTCGTAGGCGAAGGTGTCACCGGCATCGATTTCAACGAGGTCGTGAACGATCACCATCTTCAGCACGCGAAGGACGTCGAGGTTCGGGACGTTGGCGTGTTCAGCGAGCACGATGACGCAGAGGCAGAGGTGCCACGAATGCTCGGCGTCGTTTTCGGCGCGCCGGGTCTTCGTGAGAATCGTCTGGCGGAAGATGTCCTTCAGTTTGTCGCATTCGACGATGAACTCGATCTGACGTGCCAGTCGTGCTGCCGGAGAAAGGGAAGGGGCGGGATTCGCGGAGGACATGATGAGCGGACGAAAGCCCCCGATGCTCGCCGCTGCAATGCCGGAACGGATCCACAATCAACGCGCTTCGGCCGCAAATCAGACGTGCCCGCGATGGCGCTGTAGGAGCAGATTTATCTGCGATGCATTGGAGGGGCGTGTGGGCGCGCGCGACGTGCCGGTCGCAAATGAATTTGCTCCTACAGGGGGGGGCCGGGGGAACCGGGACGATCTTCGCACGCTTGGCTTTGCGGCCGGAGGAGCCGTAGCGTTCCCGGTCATGGCAGACCAAGCCGACATGTTTACCCGGAAGGCCTTTGAAAAGATGGGGCTCGCGCAGGCGCGGCGACACGCGTTCCTGTGCATCGGTCCCAACTGCTGTGCGACCGCCGACGGGCAGGCGACGTGGGAAACGTTGAAGCGGCTGATCAAGGAGCTGAACGTCCCGGCGCTGCGGACAAAAGCAGATTGCCTGCGCATCTGCCAGGGCGGCCCCAACCTCGTCGTGTATCCGGAAGGCGTCTGGTATGCCGGGGTCACGCCTGAGCGGTGCGAGCGCATCGTACGCGAGCACCTCCTCGCCGGAAATCCGGTCGAGGAATGGATCGTTGCCCGCCATCCGCTCCCTTGAGCGTCAGTTCGTCGGGCGCGCGGTCTTGAGCACCTCGACGATCGCCTCCGTGAGCGAGGCCACGGTAAACGGCTTCAGCGCGATCCGGGGCGCGGGTCCCGGGATATCGATCTTCTCGTCGGCGACATGCTCGGCGCTGTAACCCGTGATGAACACGATGGGGAGCCCGGGTGAGAGTGCGCGCAACTGTCGGGCGAGTTCGACGCCGGAAATCTTCCCGGGCATCACGACATCGGTGATGACCAGGTCGAACGGACCGGCGCAGTGCCATTCGCTCAACGCCCACGATGCGTCGCGGACGACTGCGCACGGTACCTGATAGCGTTCAAAGAGCGCCTTCAGCATCGTCTGGATCGCAACGTCGTCCTCGACGGCGAGGATCCGAATCTTCGGGAGCGTGTCGGGCGTGTGCTGCTCGGCTGGGAGCTCCCCGTCGTTCTCGCCGACGCGCTGTGCCACGGGGAGGAAGACCGTGAACGTCGTCCCCTCGCCAACCGCGGTCTGCACATCGATCCAGCCCTGATGCTGGCGTGCGAGCGAGTAAACGGTGGATAGGCCCAGCCCGGTCCCTTTGCCGACGCCCTTTGTCGTGAAGAACGGCTCGAATATCCTTGGCAGCACCTCGGGCGGAATGCCGCTGCCGTTGTCGGCGATCTGGAGGGCGATGTACCGGCCGGCCGCACCCTGCGCATGTCGCGCCTCGGCGGCGGTCGCGAAATCGCACACCGTCACGTTCAGCTTGACCGTGCCGCCGCGCGCCACGGCGTCGCGTGCATTCACGACCAGGTTGACGACGATCTGCTCGACGGCGGCGGCATCGCCCTGGATTGATGGCAGCGAATCCGGGAAGCTCCACACGAGATTGACGTGCTCGCCGATGAGCCTGTTGAGAAACGGACGCATGCCCGAGAGCACGGCGGCGACATCGAGCTCCTCGAACTGGGCGATCTGTTTCCGGCTGAACACGAGGAGCTGTCGTGTGAGCGTGGCCGCGCGAAGTGCGGCGGTGTGAATCGGCTCGAGCAGCGGCCGGAGCGACGCGTTTGCCGGTTTCCCGAGAAGCTCCGTCGTATAGCACTGGATGACCGTCAGCAGGTTGTTGAAGTCATGCGCAACGCCGGCCGCGAGCTGGCCAACCGCCTCCATTTTCTGCGCCTGGCGGTATTGCGTCTCGAGATGGAGGTACTCCGTGAAATCCTCGAAGACCCAGATCGCGCAACGCCGGCCGGAGATCGTCACCGGACGTGCGAAGCAGCGGATATTGCGCGGCTGCCGGCCCTCGAGGCGCAGGACGAATGCATGGTTCTGCACTGGGTTGCCGGCGAGGAGTTCGGCGCGGAGCTTCTCGAACTTCGCCGGGTCGAGTCCGCACCCGAACTCAGCCAGATTGAGCCCGATGAAGGACTTGGCGGGCCGGCCGAGCGCGATCTCGAAGGCTTCGTTGACCGCGAGGATCGTGCCGTCCTCCAGCGCGACCACGGACTGCGCATGCGGATTTGCGGCGAACGCCTGCGTGAACGCCTCCTGTGCGCGCCGCAGTTCGGAGGTGCGCTGCCGTACCAGTTCGTCGAGCTCGGCAAGCCGGTTGGCATTCTCGCGCGCAAGCTGCCATTTGCGGGCGAGGGCGTGCGCCATCTGGAGGACCTCGGTGTTGTCGAACGGCTTCTTGAGGATGATCAGGTTCGAGTTCAACCCGAGTGACCGCACCGTCTCGGTCCAGGTGTAGTCGGAGTAGGCGGTGCACAGCACGACCTGAAGCTCGGGATCAACGGTCCAGAGCCGGCGGATCGTCTCGAGACCATCCCAGCCCGGAGGCATGCGGACATCGACGAACGCGAGCGCATACGGCTGGCCTGCCGCGACCGCCTTTTCGACCAGGCCGAGCGCCTCGGCTCCCTGGAACGCGGAGTCGACGGTGAAGCGCGCGAGAGGTGCCGCCGTCGGCGCCGGATCGTCGAACAGGGCGGCCGCGGTGGCATGCAGCGCGGCGGGCGACGTCGCAGGCTCCAGGATCTTGCGGAAGTCCTCGTGGATGGTTGCGAGGTCATCAACAATCAGGAGCCGGAAGTGCTCGCGGAGGTCGGGTGAATTCATGGCTTGGGATCAGGTTTGCGAGTCCACGGGTGCGACAGGCAGGAAAAGCGAGAATGTGGCGCCCGTTCCCGGGCCCCTGCTGGCAGCCTCGAGCTTCGTGCTGTTTTTTCTCGCCAAGGTGCTTCAGACCGGACGCGGTGCATGGTGGCTTGCGGTCGGCGGCGCGGTCGGCGCGGCGCTGCTGTCGAAATACACCGCGTTGTTCTTCGGGCCCGCCATCCTGATCTGGCTGATCAGCGTCCCGAAGCTGCGGCGGTGGCTGCTCTCGCCCTGGCTCTATCTCGGCGGGCTTACTGCATTGATCGTATTCTCGCCGGTCATTCTCTGGAATGCCGACCACCACTGGGTTTCCTTCATCAAGCAGCTCGGACGGGCTGAAATCGCGCATTTCAAACCGTCCTTCATCGCCGAATTGATCCCGACGCAAATTGCGTTCGCGACGCCGCTTGTTTTTGTGCTCGGCGCGATGGGCCTCTTCGCGCTGGCGCGGCG
>JAJYAR010000245.1 GCA_021779435.1 bacterium | reverse complement strand
GTTGAAGCCCGCGTTCATGCGGTTCCCCGGCGGGTGCATCGTGGAGGGCAAGGACCTGCCGAATCGGTATCAGTGGAAGGACTCGATCGGCGACATCGCCGAGCGGCCGGAGAACTGGAACCGCTGGCAGGACGCAATCCGCGGCCAGACCGCGCCGCAGTACTATCAGACGTACGGCCTTGGCTTCTTCGAATATTTCCAGCTCTGCGAGGATCTCGGCGCCGAGGCGGTGCCGGTGCTCAACTGCGGCATGGCCTGCCAGTATCAGAGCAAGCAGCTCGTGCCTCTCGATCAGCTCGATCCGTTCGTGCAGGACGCGCTCGACCTCGTCGAATTTGCCAACGGGCCCGTCACCTCGACCTGGGGCGCCAGGCGCGCTGCAATGGGACATCCCGAGCCGTTCAACATGAAGTATCTCGGCGTGGGCAACGAGCAGTGGGGGGAGGATTACTTCGCCCGCTACAAGGTCTTCCAGGCGGCGCTCAAGGCGAAGTATCCGAATATCCAGCTCGTCACGACGGCGGGTCCCGGCGTGGACGACGGCAGCTGGAAGCTCGCCTGGGACAAGTTCCGCAACGGCACGCCGGCGGACATCGTGGACGAGCACTACTACCGCCCGCCGCAATGGTTCCTCGAAAACGCGACGCGCTATGATGCCGTTCCGCGTAACGGCGCGAAGGTCTTCGCCGGCGAGTTTGCCGCGCATGACAAGAATCGCCGCGCGACGCTCCGCGCCGCGATTTCGGAAGCCGCGTTCATGACGGGCCTCGTCCGCAACAGCGACCTCGTCGCGATGTCCTGCTACGCTCCGCTGTTCGCCCGGGATGGCGCCATCCAGTGGCAGCCGGACCTGATCTGGTTCGACAACGGCCGCGTGTACGGCACCGCCTCCTATTACGTGCAGCAGCTGTACAGCCGTAATCGTCCCGACTTTGTCCTGCCGACCACGGTCGAGGGTGCGGCCGTCCGGATGCCGCGGCTGCCCGACAAGGAGATTGCGACGTACGGCGCGGCTCCGCTTCCGCCGTACCATCCCGATTCGCTGCCGGCCGTGTACGCCATCGCCGGTGAGGACCGGAAGGCGAACGAGATTGTCGTCTTCCTCGTGAACCCGTTCGCAGAGCCACGTGCCGCGACGCTCGAGCTCCGCGGCGTGGCCGCCGGCGCCAAGGTCCACGCGACGCTCCTCACCGGTGAGAACGCCGACGACACGAACACCTTCGAGCAGCCGAACCGGATCGTTCCGCACGAGGAGTCCCTCGCGCTGTCCGGGGCGGTTCTCACGCGCACGCTCGCCCCGCAGTCGTTCACCGTCCTCCGGGTGTCGAAGTAAAGCTCCAGTAGGAGCAGATTCATCTGCGATTTCGTGCGACGGCAGCGCGGTGGTCGGATCGCAAATGAATTTGCTCCTACCGGGGACGCCATTTCCTCCAAAATGAATTCTCAACCCGGCGGCTTCCGGCCGCCGTCCCTTTTCCAATGAAGATCCTGCCCCTCTGCCTCCTCGGCCTTGCCGCGCTAGCCGGCGGCGTTCGTGCCGCCGACGTCGCTCCGGCTCCCGCGACCGCTCCGGCCGCCGTCGCGCAACACACGTTCGTGATCGGTGACACCGATTTCCTGCTCGACGGCAAGCGGCTGCAGATCCGCTGCGGCGAGCTTCACTTCGCCCGCGTGCCACGCGAGTACTGGCGCGACCGGCTCCAGAGGGCGAAGGCAATGGGGCTGAACACCGTCTGCGCCTACCTGTTCTGGAATGTCCACGAGTGGGAGCAGGGGAGGTTCGACTGGCAGGGCCAGGCCGACGCCGCCGAGTTCTGCAGGTTGGCGAAAGAGGAGGGGCTTTGGGTCATCCTTCGCCCCGGACCCTACGCCTGCGCCGAGTGGGAGATGGGCGGCATGCCGTGGTGGCTGCTCAAAAACGCCGACATCAAGCTCCGCACGCGCGATCCGCTGTTCATCGAGGCCACCCGGAGCTACCTGAAGGAAGTCGGCCGCGTCCTCGGGCCCCAGCAGATCACGCACGGCGGTCCGATTCTCATGGTGCAGGTGGAAAACGAATACGGATTCTACGGCACCGATATCGACTACATGAACGACGTCAGCAAGGCGCTCACCGACGGCGGCTTCGACGTCCCGCTCTTCGCCTGCAACCCGACCGGTAGCCTGAAGCGCCCGACCCCCTCGAACCTTTTCAAGGTCGTCAACTTCGGCAGGGACCCGGCCACCGGCTTCAAGGCGCTGCGTGACGTCCAGCCGAAGGGTCCCCTGATGTGCGGCGAATTCTATCCGGGCTGGTTCGACACCTGGGGCGCGCCGCATCACCTCGGAAACACGGCCCAGTACCTCAAGGACCTGGAGTACATGCTGGCGAACAACGGCTCGTTCAGCATCTACATGGCCCACGGCGGCACGAGCTTCGGGATGTGGTCGGGCGCGGACCGTCCGTTCAAGCCGGACACCAGCAGCTACGACTACGACGCGCCCATCGCCGAGAACGGCGCGCTGGGCGAAAAGTTCCGCCTCACGCGCGAGCTGATGGCGAAGTATCTTCTTCCCGGCGAAACGCTCCCGCCCGTGCCGGCCAATTTGCCGACGATGGCCGTGTCCGAATTTGCCATGACCGAATGGACGCCGGCGACGGCGAGTCTCGGCTATCGTATCGAGGATGAGACGCCGCGCACGATGGAGGCGCTTGGCCAGAGCCGCGGCGCGATTCTCTACCGCACGACACTTCCCGCCGGTCCGGCTGCGACGCTCGGTGCGGCCGAGGTGCACGACTTCGGCTTCGTATCCGTCAACGGGAAGCGCCTCGGCGTGATGGACCGCCGCTTCCGCAACTATCGCGTCGAAATCCCCGAACGCACCGCGCCGGCCCAGCTGGAAATCCTGGTGTACGCGCTGGGCCGCGTGAACTTCGGCGCGGAGGTCCACGACAGGAAGGGCCTCCATGCCCCGGTCACGCTGACGGTATCCGGCGGCGCGCCGCAGCCGATCACCGGCTGGCAGGAGTTCTCGCTGTCGCTGGATGATCGCCACCTCGCAAGCCTGCGCTGGGAGAAGGCCGAGGGTGCGAAGGAAGGCGCTGGTTTCTGGCGCGGTTCATTCAACGTCGAGAAGACGGACGACACGTACCTCGATCTTTCCAACTGGGGCTTCGGCGTCGTCTGGATCAACGGCCATTGCCTGGCACGTTTCTGGAATATCGGGCCGACCCAGACCGCGTTCGTACCCGGACCGTGGCTGCGCGCCGGTCGCAACGAGGTCGTGATTTTCGATCTGGTCGGCCCGACGACGGCCAAACTCGCCGGCGTGGCGACGCCCGTGCTCGACAAGTTGCGGCCGGAGCTGGATTTCACCCGCGCCACCAGGCAGGCGCAGCTCCGCCTGAACGGCCTGAAACCGGTTCAGGAAGGCGCGTTCACCGCCGGCCCCGAGGTGCAGGACGTTCGTTTCGCCGCCCCCGTCGATGCCCGCCAGCTGTGCTTCGAGGCGGTGTCCTCGCACGATGGCAAGCCGATGGCCGCCGTTGCCGAACTCGATCTGCTCGATGCCAGCGGCCAGCCGCTGCCGCACACGACCTGGACGATTGCATACGCGAGCAGTCAGGAGAAAGGCGCCGAGGATGGATCGGCCGGAAACGCGATCGACGGCCAGACCGCCAACGCGTGGATCACCGCCACCAGCGGAACGCCGGCGCCGTACCCGCACCGGCTCGTCATCGACCTGGGAGCCATTACCAAGATCGGAGGTCTGCGTTACACGCCGCGCGCCGGCGCCGGCACCACGGGCCGGATCAAAACGTACCGCATCTTTGCCGGGTCGAATCTCGTCCAGTCTGAATAGTCCAGGAACCATGAACCAAACCGAACTACATCGTTGTCGCACTCGTTTCGGCGCCCGGCTCGTCGCCGCCGGGCTCCTGTGCCTTGGCCTTTCCGCACCGCTTCGGCTCTCCGCCCTCGAGAAACCCAACGTCACGTACAAGGTTTTCCAGTTCCCCCAGGACAAGATCCCGCGCATCGACGGCGACATGTCGGACTGGGACATCGTGCCGGACGACTACGTGATCGGCACCGATCAATTCGTGAACGAGGCGCGGAGTCCCGAGGCGAACAAGCCCGGAACGCTGGATGTGAAGGTCAAGGTCGGCTGGGTGAAGGGCCTGAACCGCCTGTACTTCCATTACGAGGCGCAGGACGACTTCTGGGAATTCGCGGGACCTGGACTGCGCAACGACACGTTTGAAATCGTCATCGACGGTGACGCCTCCGGCGGCCCTCTCATCGACAAGGCGCACAAGGATGTCTGGAGCGCGGCGAAGGTTGGCGAGGTTGCTGCGATGCCGGAGGACCGGATCAGCGGCGACGAGACGCACTGGGCGAATCATGGCGTGCACGCGCAGAACTACCACATCTTCACCCCCGCCGCATCCAAGGACTGGTGCATGGCCTGGAGTTCGGCGACGTGGATCAAGGAGTTCCCCTGGTCGCAGGCCGCCTACAAGTACAACTTCAAGCACGGTCAGTCCGGGAAGCTCGAGATGGAGTTTTACGTCACGGTCTTCGACTACGCCGGTGCCGAGGGACCGCAGCGCGCGGTCGAATCCGTCTTCCGTGAGAACAAGATCATGGGCGTCGACCTGATCGTCATCGATTACGATGCCGACCAGAGAAACCGCGGATTCTGGAACATGTCGCCGCACCACACCGCCTTCGGGCACGCGTCCGAGTTGTGCGCCTTCAAGCTGATGCCGATCGAGCCGAAGCTCCTGCCGGCGCTCGAGGCACGCTGGTCCTTCTCGGTCGTCGACATGGATCGCCGGCTCGTGGCGTTCAAGGACGAGTCCGTCGGCAAGGTGAAGTCCTGGAAATGGGACTTCGGCGATGGGCAGAGCTCGACTGAGCAGAGCCCGATTCACGCCTTTCAGAAGCTCGGCAGCTACGTGACCATCCTCGATATCACCGCCGAGGACGGCACGACCTCGCGCCGC
>JAJYAR010000244.1 GCA_021779435.1 bacterium | reverse complement strand
GGAGCGCATGGCCGCGCGCCACAAGGCAAGGTCGGGAGGAGACGGCTGATGCATTTCAACTTCAAGTAATTTGTTTAAAGCAAATGCTCAACAATCTACTGCAATATATTGAATAAACGTAGGAAGTTTTGATCGGTCAACTCCTCGATCCGGGCCCGCGCTTGCCCGCGCACGGTGGCCAGCGCTTCCGCGACGGCACAGACCCATGCCGGCTCATTGGTTTTCCCCCGGTGCGGAACCGGCGCCAGGAACGGCGCATCGGTCTCGATGAGCAGGCGGTCGTCCGGGATCATTGCCGCCACCGCGCGCAGATCCTGCGCCGACTTGAAGGTGACGATCCCGGAAAAGGAGATGAAGAAGCCCAGATCCAGGGCTGCACGGGCGACGTCGGCGCTTTCGGTGAAGCAGTGCATCACGCCCCCGACCTCGTCGGCGCGCTCCTCGCGCAGGATCCGCAGCGTATCCGCCGAGGCGGCGCGGGTATGGACGATGAGCGGTTTGCCGGTCTCCCGGGCGGCGCGGATGTGGACCCGAAACCGCTCGCGCTGCCAGTCCAGGGGTTCCTGCAGGCGGTAGTAGTCGAGGCCGGTCTCGCCGATCGCGACGACCTTGTCGGCGGCCGCGGCGGCGACCAGGGTCGAAACGTCCGGCTCCGCCTCTTCGTTGTAGTCCGGATGCACCCCGACCGAGGCATAGATGCCGTCGTGCTGCTGTGCGAACGCCACGACCTGCGGCGCCTCGCGCAGCGTGGTGCAGACGTTGAGCGCCATGCGCACGCCGGCCGCGCGCATGCGCGCCAGCACGGCGTCGCGTTCGGCCAGCAATTCGGGAAAACAGAAATGGCAGTGGGAGTCGATCAAATCGTGTGGGTGGGACGCTGCGAGCGCAGCGCAGCGCCCAGTGCGTCCTCGATTCGTTTGCGGGCCGCGACGCCGGTTTCGTCGCCCGGAAAATGGACGCCGATTCCCGGCGTACGGGTCGCCCCGCTTCCGCTTGGGCTGACCCAGACCACCTTCCCCGCCACCGGTACGCGCACGGGATCGTCGAGGATGGTGAGGATGAGGTAGACCTCGTCGCCGAGATTGTACGGGCGGTTGGTTGGTACGAAGATGCCGCCGTTCTTCAGGAACGGCATGTATGCCGCATAGAGCGCGGCCTTTTCCTTGATGGCCAGCGACAGCACGGCCGGGCGCGCGCTGGCCGCCCCCTCCGCAAACGCGCCCATGGGGGCGCCGGCCCCCGGATCGGTGTTGCGTAGTTCCGCCGCATCACTCACGCGTCTGCCCTGCCTTCCGCCATGGAATTCCGGTACGCCAGGAGGAGCCCTTCCACCACGGCGCGCGCATTGAGCGGATGGTCCGCCGTCGCACGCGCGTCGCGCAGCCGGTCCAGCCAGGATACCGCGGCGTCCGGCCTCCACGCCTGCGCCAGGGCCGCGAAGCTGGCCGCCTCTTCGGGATGATAGCGGAGGTGGCCGCCCAGGCGAACGGACAAAAAGTCCCATGTCCAGCGCTGAAACAACGCGATCGACGCCGCCACCGGAATCGTCCGCGGGATCTGCGCAGCGATCTGCGCGGCCCGCAGCGCCGGGCCGAGCCGCAGCAGCCCCCGCAGCGTTTCCGCGGCGTCGGCGTCGAGCCCGTCGCCGTCGCGCGCGGCCGCCAGCGGCGCTCCGCCCGCTTCGGTGAGCCGCTGCCCGGCATCGGGGATGCCCTGCGCCAGCAGCCAGTTGAGCGCGGCCTGCCGGGGCGGGACGGCGACCCGAACCAGGGCGCAGCGCGACACGATCGTCGGCAGGCACCAGTCGAAATGGTCCGACACCAGCAGAAACAGGCTCTGCGGCGGCGGCTCCTCCAGTCCCTTGAGCAGCGCGTTGGCCGCGGCGGCATTGAGCGCTTCGGCCGGGCCGAGGACGACCACCCGCAACCCGCCCCGATGGGTGCTGACGCCGGTGAACGCCGCCAGATTGCGCACCGCCTCGATCTTGATCTCCCGGCTGGCCTTGGCCGTCGCGCCGCGCTCGACCTCGGCGCCGCTGCCGTCGCCACCGTCACCGCGCTCGCGCGTCGTCGCCTCCTCGTCCTGCGGCTCGGCCGGGGCCGGGCGGCGGAATGCCAGCGCATCGGGAACCACCACGCGGAGATCCGGATGATTGCCGGCCGCTTCCAGGCGGCAGGACGGGCAGGCGCCGCAGGCGCGTCCGTGCGCGTCGGGAGTTTCGCAAAGCACGTCGCGGGCGAACGCCATGGCGAGTTCCCATTTGCCGATGCCCGCCGGGCCATGGAGGAGCGCGGCATGGGCGCCGCGGGCGCGCAGGGCGACCAGCGTCGCGTGCGCGGCGTGCAACCAGGGCGCAAGGGTGGAATCGGCCGTCACTGCCGCGCCTCCAGCCAGGGGTCGAGCCGCTGCAGGATCTCCGCCGTCACCTCTTCCGGCGACCGCGCACCGTCGATGACGAAGAACCGGTCCGGTTCGGCATGCGCGCGCGCCTGGTAGGCGGCCCGCACCCGCAGAAAGAATTCCAGCGCCTCGGCCTCGAACCGGTCGGCTTCGCGCACACGCGCGCGCCGTGCCTGGGCCAGTTCCGGCGCAACGTCGGCGAGGACCGTGAGGTCGGGCTGCAGCGCGCCCTGCACCCATTGCGCCAGCGTGTCGAGGCGGGCCGCGTCGAGGCCGCGGCCGCCGCCCTGATACGCATAGCTCGCGTCGGTGAAGCGATCGCACAGGACCCACCGGCCCTGCGCCAGCGCCGGTTCGATCACGGCGACGATGTGCTCGCGCCGCGCGGCGAACATGAGCAGGGCTTCGGTGATCGGCTCCATCGCGCGCTGCAACAGCAATCCGCGTAGTTCCTCTCCCAGCGGGGTTCCGCCCGGCTCGCGCGTGCGCACGAAGGGCACCCCCCGCGCCGTCAGGGCCTGCGCGAGCGCATCGCACTGGGTGGTCTTGCCGGCGCCGTCGACGCCTTCGAAGGTCAGGAACTTTCCGCGCATCCCCACCCCGTCACTCCTTGGGAGCGTGCGCCGGATGCCGGTGCAGGAAGCGGTGGATCGCGCGATTCTGTTCGGCCAGGGTGCGCGAGAACTCCGAGCTGCCGTCGCCCCGCGCCACGAAATAGAGCGCACTCGACGCCGCCGGATGCAGGGCCGCGCGAATCGCCGCGAGGCCCGGCAGCGCGATCGGGGTGGGCGGCAGACCGGCGTGGAGATAGGTGTTGTAGGGGGTGTCGGCACGCAGATCGCGCTTGTGCAGATGGCCGTCGAACGCCGCGCCCAGCCCGTAGATCACCGCCGGATCCGTCTGCAGGGGCATGCTCTGCCGTTCGCGGTTGACGAACACGGCGGCGACGAGCGGCCGCTCCTCGGCGCGGCCGGTCTCCTTTTCCACCAGGGAAGCCATCACCAGCGCCTCATAGGGGCTGGCATAGGGCAGATCGACGGCGCGGGCCGACCAACCCTGGGCAAGGCGCCGCTGCTGTTCCTCGTAGGCCTGCCGGAACACGTCGAGATCGCTGCTGCCGGGAACGTAGGAATAGGTATCGGGTGCGAAAAGCCCTTCCGCGCGCGGCTGCGGGGCGCCGATCGCGGCGAGAATCCGCGCCTCCGGCCATCCCGCCGTGTCGTGGCGCAGATCCGCGCAGGCGGCGAGCTGGGCGCGCATCTGGGCAAAGGTGCTGCCCTCGACGATGGTCACGCGCTCGGGTTCGACGGCGCCGCGCCGCAGCTGGTCGAGCAGCGAGCGCAAGGTCGCGCCCGCGACGATGCGGTAGCGGCCTGCGCGCAGGTGGCGGGTCACGCCCCACAGCCGGGCCGCGGCGACGAACGCCGTTTCGTTGACGTCGACCCCGTCGGCCTGCAGCCCCCGGGCGATCGCGCGCGCCGTCGATCCCGTCCGCACCCGCAGGTCGACGGACGCCGCCGGAATGCCGAGCGGCCGGCGAAGTTCGTACCATGCCGCAGCGCCGAGCGACAGCACCAGGACCAGCACGGCGGCAAGGGCAAACCGAAACGAACGACCAAGCATGCAGAAAACCGTCAATGCGGCAGGAAACCTCTCAGAAACGCATTGTCCCCCAAAAACCCCCCGATCCATCCGCCATCCGCCGTCCCGGACGTTCCTATAATCGGCCCATGACGACCGCACCCTCACTTGCCGATTCCGTACCCGCCGCCAACCGGTGGGAAGTATCCGCTGCCGACCACGCCGCGCGGCGCGCCGGTCCGGTGTGGGGCACCCTGGACGATTGGCGCGTCGTCGAGATCGACGGCCCCGACGCCCTGACCTTCTTCCATGGGCAGAGCACGGCCGACATCGCCGCGATGACCGGCACGAGCTGGCAGCTCGGCGGATATTGCACCGCCAAGGGACGGCTGCTGGCGATCTACCAGGCCTGGCGGACCGATACCGGTCTGGCGCTGCTGATGCCCGCGGAAGTGGCGGCAGGCTTGGCGCGCCGGCTCGGCATGTTCGTGCTGCGGGCGAAGGCGACGGTGCGCGATGCCGGCGAACGCTGGCAGGCGCGCTTCGTGCTGGGCCCCGGCGCCGCGGCCGCGCTGGCCGGCGAAGGCCTCTCGGCCCCGGTGGCGCCCTGGCAATGCGGGCCGGTTTCGGGGTACGCCGAAGCGCGCATTGCACGTCTGCCGGGTGGGGCCGAGTGCGCGGAGCGGTTTCTCGTCGTCGAGCGGGCCGGACAACCGGTGGCGGCAATGGACGCGATCGCCCGCCGCCTTCCCCGTGCCGGCGGCGGCCTGTGGCACTGGTCGCAGATCGACGCGGCGGTGCCGGATGTCTTCGCGGCGACGCAGGAGCATTTCGTTCCGCAGGCGGTCAACCTCGAAGTGCTGGGCGGGGTGAGTTTCCGCAAGGGTTGCTACCCCGGCCAGGAGGTCGTCGCACGCAGCCAGTATCTCGGCAAGCTGCGGCGCCGGCTTGCGCTCGTCCGCGCGCCGGCGATCGGTCCGGGCCTGGACGTGTTCCATGACGGCAAGGCGGAG
>JAJYAR010000243.1 GCA_021779435.1 bacterium | reverse complement strand
GACGTACGGGTGTCGACGCTGCCCACCGGCCACGGCGAGCGCGTGGTGCTGCGCCTGCTGGAAAAAGATCTGTCGCGCCTCGATCTGGCGAATCTCGGCATGGGGACGCAGACCCTCGCGGTGTTCGACGATCTGGTCAACCAGCCGCACGGCATCGTGCTGGTCACGGGTCCCACCGGTTCCGGCAAGACGACGACGCTCTACGCGGCGATCCGGCGCCTCGACCACACGACCACCAACATCATGACGGTCGAGGACCCGATCGAATACGACCTGCAAGGCATCGGACAGACCCAGGTCAACGCCAAGATCGACATGGGGTTCGGGCGTGCCCTTCGGGCTATCCTGCGGCAGGACCCCGACGTCATCATGATCGGGGAGATCCGCGACCTCGAAACCGCGCAGATCGCCGTCCAGGCGTCGCTCACCGGCCACCTCGTGCTCGCGACCTTGCACACCAACGATGCCGCGAGCGCGGTGACGCGGTTGATCGACATGGGAATCGAACCGTTCCTGCTGGCCTCATCGCTGCTCGGCGTCCTGGCGCAACGACTGGTGCGCAAGCT
The DNA here is from genome assembly GCA_021779435.1 of bacterium. Next base: position 4,446 of record JAJYAR010000243.1, on the reverse strand, counting down.
CTGTCCGCACTGCAAGCGGCCGGCCCCGACCGGCATCGGCCTGCATGCCGACGGCTGCGATGCCTGCGGGCACACCGGATACATCGGGCGCACCGGGATCTACGAGTTGCTGCGCGTCGACGACACGATACGCGGCCTCGTCCATGCAGGCGAAAACGAACAGAAAATCCGGCGGTCCGGCGAAGCGGCCGGCATGGTTTCGCTGCGCACCGATGCGATGCGCTGGGTGGCCAACGGCGTCACCTCCGAGGAAGAAGTGCTGCGCGTGACCCGGGACTGACGGCATTCCGGTGAATCCTCTGCACCCGCCCCGCGCCCCTGCCCCGCCTCCTCCGGGGAGTGGGGTGTTTCGGCCATGACGGCATTCCGCTACACCGCGGCCGACGATCAGGGCAAGGATCGGATCGGCGTGCTCGAAGCCGACAGCGCGCGCATCGCACGCCAGATGCTGCGCGAGCAAGGTCTGGTTCCGCTGACGGTCGAAGCGGTGCAGGCCGACGCGGCCGGCGGCGTGGCGATGCGTCGCCGACGCCTGTCCCAGACAGAACTTGCCGTGCTCACCCGGCAGTTCGCGAGCCTGGTCGGCGCCGCGCTGCCGATCACCGACGCGCTGACCGTGCTGGTCGAGCAAAGCGAACAGCAGGCGGTGCGGGAGTTGATGGGGGCGGTGCGCGCCGAGGTGCGGGGCGGGATGTCGCTCTCGGCGGCGCTTGCGCGGCACCCCAGGCAATTTCCGGAGATCTACCGCGCATTGATCGCGGCGGGAGAAGAGTCCGGCCGCCTGCCCGGGGTGCTGGCGAGTCTGGCCGATTTCATCGAGGAGCGGGGAAAGCTGCAGCAGAAGATCGTCCTCGCCTTCGTCTATCCGGCGATCGTCACCGTGGTTGCGCTGCTCGTCGTCACGGGCCTGCTCACCTACGTCATTCCGCAAGTGGTGCAGGTGTTCGTGCAGACGAAGCAGACGCTCCCGCTGCTCACCCGGATGATGATCGGCCTCTCCGACTTTCTGCGGCATTACGGCTGGGCGGTCCTGCTCGTGCTGGCCGGCAGTGCGTTGGGCATCCACCGCGCCCTGCGCGTCGAGGCGATCCGGTTGCGCTGGCACCAGCGCATCCTCGCGCTGCCGGTGCTCGGCGTTCTGTCGCGCGCGCTGAACACGGCACGCTTCGCGAGCACGCTTGCCATCCTGGTCGGTTCGGGTGTGCCGATGCTGCGTGCGCTGCAGGCGGCGGGGGAAACGGTATCCAATCTCGCAATGCGCGCGCGCGTCATCGAAGCGACGCAGCGGGTCCGCGAAGGCGCGTCGCTTGCACGCGCCTTGCGGGCGCAGGACGACCGGCAGCGGGACGGCAGCGGGCTGCCGCGCACCCGTCTCTTCCCGCCGGTGCTGATCCACCTCATCGGGTCGGGTGAAACCACCGGAAAGCTGCCGGAGATGCTGACGCGCGCGGCCGACATGCACGCCCGCGAGGCGGAGCGTCGCGCCATGCTGCTCACGTCGCTGCTGGAACCGGCGCTGATCCTGGTGATGGGCGTGGTGGTGATGGTGATCGTGCTGGCGGTGATGATGCCGATCATCGAGATCAATCAGCTTGCCCGCTGAGATCCGCCGCCGGGAGGACACCCGGCGGCGACTCCGCGATCAGCCCGTACTCCATGCCCGCGGGCGCTTCATGCCGGCGATCTTGCACGCCTGGCCGACATAGCCATAGGGAAACAGTTCGAAGAGCCGCTTGCGCCCTTCGCCGGGATAGCGGGCTTCCAGATGCCGCATGACGAAGCGGGAGTCGGCGGCAACCTGCCGATCGGCATAAAAGGAACGCATGAAGCGGATCACGTCCCAGTGGTCCGGGCCGAGTTCGACGCCCAGTTCGCGGGCGATCTCCTCGGCAACCGCTTCATCCCACTGCTCCGGTTCGATCAGATAACCCTCGGCATCGCGCCGCGGCATCGCAAGCTTGGCATCCATTCGCTGCACCGTCCTTTCCCGATCCGGACCCACCCGGAAACTACATCATGTTGTGATGTAGTTTCCGGGATGCTATCGTTTTGTCAATCCCCCGACCGGCGAAACCCCGATGAGTCATGCCTCGCTATCCAAGAAGGAGTTCCAGACGCTGTCGGACTTCCGCTACCAGCTGCGCCGCTTCATCCGCTGGAGCGAGCAGATCACCCGCCGTGCGGGCGTGACCAACCTGCAGTACCTCCTGATGCTGCACGTCAAAGGCCAGAGCGGGCGGGACTGGGCGACGATCACGGAACTGGCGGAGCGGCTGCAGGCCCATCACCACGGCGTCGTGGCGCTGGTCACCCGCTGCGAACGGCTGGGATTCGTCGAACGCCAGCCCGGACGCGAAGACCGGCGCGAGGTCGAGATCCATCTCACGGCGAACGGGGAAAGACTGGTCACGCGGCTGGCGCGGCAGCACCGCGACGAGTTGCTGCGGCTGCAAGGGATTTTCGCCGTGCCGCACACCGCGCAACTGGGGACCGAACACGCGGGGCCGTAAAGAGCCTCCCCGCCGCGCCGGTTACCCGAGCGTCCGTCGAGGCTTGCGGGCGCGACCTGCCAGCAGGCGATCGAACGCCCAGTTGGGCAGCACCCGCAGCAGCTTGGCGACGATCGCCATCTGCCAGGGAATCACGACATAGCTCGTCTGGCGGAGCATCGCGTCGACCGCCTTGCGGGCGAAATCCTCCGGTTCCAGGAGGAACGGCATCCGGTATGGGTTTTCGGCGGTCATCGGGGTGCGGATGAATCCGGGCGCGATCGTCACCACCCGCACGCCCGTTCCGTGCAGGCCGACCCGCAGGCTTTCGCAGTAATTGATCAAGGCGGCCTTGGACGGGGAGTAGGCCTCGGAACCGGGTAGTCCGCGGATCCCCGCAACGCTGGCGATTCCGACCAGGGTGCCGCGCCGACGCGCACGCATCGGTGCGATGAATGGATGAAAGGTCGCGGCGGCGGCGATGAGGTTGGTGGCGATCACCCGCTCGAACCCGGCGAGGTCTTCCTGGTGTTCGGTCAGGATGCCGGTGGAGATCCCGGCATTGGCGACGACGATGTCGGTTCCGCCGCAACGCGCCTCGAAATCCTGTGCAGCGGCGATCAGCGCGTCATGGTCCGTGACGTCGAGCGGATAGCAATCGCACCGGCCGGGCATTTCCGCGGCAAGCTGCCGCAGCGCATCGGCGCGGCGCGCCACGAGACCGAGGCGCGCGCCGCGGCGACCGAACTCGCGCGCCATCGCGGCGCCGATGCCGCTCGATGCGCCGGTGAGAAAGACGTTCATCGGTGCAGACCCGCATCCCGGCCCGCTCCCGCCAAGCGGAAGCGGGGGAATGACGAGCGCTCAGCCCTGACGTGCGCGCTCACTGCGGACGCGCGCGATCAGATAGTCCATGACCGCCAGCGCACCCTCCGGCGTATGGTTCGATGCGATCGCCGGCGAGGTCAGGAAGCGGCCATCGCAAGCCAGCGTCGGCGTGCCGTCGATCTGATAGGCCTGCACCATCATGTTGGCGCGATTGACGTCGGACGAGACCGAGAACGAGTTGTACACCGCCACCCACTTGGCACGGGGAATGCCGTTGGCCGCCATGAAATCGGCGATCTCGTTGGGATCGAGCAGGCGCATGTGCTTGTTGTGATATGCGTCGAACACCTTGGCGTGCATCTCGTCGACCAGCCCCAGCGCCTTGAGGGAATAGAAGATCCGCGAGTGTGGTTCGGTCGAGGGATTGAATGCGACCGGGACATGTTCGAAATCGACGTCGGGCGGCAATTTCTTCTGCCAGGCTTCGAGGTAGGGCAGGAACGCGTAGCAGTGCGGGCAGCCGTACCAGAAGAAATCCAGGACCTGGATCTTTCCCGGCGGCGCGTCGGTGGGCTGCGGATTGGTCAGGACGGTGTAGTCGACTCCCGCCACCGGCGTGCTTCCGTCGGCCCAGGCCGGCCGGACCCCGGTCAATGCAAAACCGGCGGCCCCGGCTCCCAATGCACCCAACCCGGCAAGCAAGGCCGCGCGCCTGCGATGCGACACACCCGATGACATAACGACTCCTCCTCGTAGGTTAGGAAAACGCGGACACCGTCCGCTCGCGGTGCTCTTTCATGCTCCCCGGGGTTCTTATGGGGCCGGCACCTGTTGCGCGTCCACCCCGTTCTCGGACAGGGTGCGCAGGATTCCGTTCACATCGTCGGCCGGGCCGTACGGCCCGAGGCGAACGCGGTAGACGGCGAGGCCGCTCTCCTCGGTCGTCTTCGCAATCTTGGCGTCGTAGCCCATCAGCGCCAGCCGTGCGCGCATCGCGTCGGCGTCGTCCGGCGTGCGATAGGCGCCGATCTGGAGAAGAACTCCCGGCCCGGCCGATGCGGCGCCGGGCGTCGCGCCCGGGACGGCGCCATTCGTGGCCGCGGCTGCCGCCGGCGGCAGCGCCGCGCCC